>WQUF01000124.1 GCA_009785875.1 Oscillospiraceae bacterium
TATTTAGGAAATGGATCAAATGTACTTGTAAAGGATAATGGATATAGAGGAATAATAATTAATTTTTCAAAATTAAATAAAATTTCCTTGGATGGAAATTTTATAATTGCTCAAAGTGGTGCTCAATTGAAAGATGTATCTAGTTTTGCACTTGAACACTCACTTACTGGTCTAGAATTTGCCTGTGGCATTCCTGGAACTGTAGGGGGAGCCTCTGCTATGAACGCAGGAGCATATGATGGTGAGACGAAAAATGTCATCGATAATATATTGATGGTTAATGGGAATGATGAGATAAGAAGAGTTTATGTAGACGAAATAGGTTTTGGCTATAGGAAGAGCATACTTCTTCAAGAAAATTATGCAGCACTTGAAGTATGCTACAAACTTAAACCAGGAATTTATGAGAATATAAAAAAACGAATAGATCAATTGACTATGTGGAGAACTGAGAAACAACCTTTGGAATACCCTTCAGCAGGAAGTACTTTTAAAAGACCTGAAGGATATTTCACAGGTAAATTAATTCAAGATGCTGGGCTTAAAGGATTTTCATTAGGAGGAGCTCAAGTTTCTCCAAAACACGCTGGCTTTGTTATAAATAGCAATAAAGCTACTGCTCAAGAAGTGATAGATCTCATTGCTTATATTAAAATGAGCATTATGGAGAAATATAATGTTGAGCTAAGTCCAGAGGTTAGGATAATAGGAGAATAATATTTCCAGAATTTGCTAAAGAGTATGTTTATAAATTTTTATGAGCATACTTTTTATTTTACAAATTTTATTATATACTAATAATATATTTAAAAGGAGCAACAAAATGAGATTTGTCATTGTAACAGGATTGTCAGGAACGGGTAAAACTCAAGCTTTAAGGTGTTTTGAAGATTTAGGTTACTTTTGTATGGATAACTTCCCTCCTACGCTGCTGCCTAAATTTGCAGAATTAAGCTTTTATAATAATGGAGAACTCAATAAGATAGCTTTAGTCATGGATACAAGATCTGGAGTTTTCTTTGAAGACTTTTATAGTGCTCTTGATTATTTAAAGGAACAAGCTTATCAATACCAGGTTTTATATTTAGAAGCCGATGATGATGCTCTGGTAAAAAGGTTTAAGGAATCAAAGAGAAATCATCCTTTATCTCAAGATGGAAGGATAATAGATGGCATATCAAAAGAAAGGGAGATATTAGCCAAAGTAATCGGTCGAGATGACAACTTAATAAGGATAGATACTTCAAATACCTCTATTTGGGATTTAAGGCAACAGATAATTGAATTATTTGATAAGAACTTGGATGAAAAACAATTTAAAATAACAATAATTTCATTTGGATTTAAAAATGGAATTCCATCAGATTCAGATTTAGTTTTCGATGTAAGATTTTTACCTAATCCGTTTTATGTAAAAGAACTAAGAAATTTATCGGGAAATGATGATGAAGTTAGAAAATATGTGGAGAGTTTTGAAGAGTGTAAGATATTCTTCATAAAATTAAAGGATTTTTTAAAGTTTTTGATGCCAAATTACATAAAAGAAGGAAAAAATCAGTTGATAATTTCAATTGGTTGTACAGGAGGAAGGCATAGATCTGTGTCTATTGCCAATAAACTAGCTGAAGATCTAAAGGTTGAAAGTTATTTGGTTTCATTGCTCCACAGGGATATTGAGGTAAATAAGTAATCTTTTAATAATTAAATGCATATAAATAATATGTTATATTAATATGAGGGTAGTGATGAAATGCAAGAGAAATTAAATAAGTTGAATAATAATTTATTTTCTTCTAATGATGAGATTCTTCTCTTAAAAGGACCTAAAATCGTGGCAATAGGTGGGGGAACTGGTCTTTCTACTATGCTTAGAGGTTTAAAATATTTCACATCAAATATAACAGCAATCGTGACAGTTGGAGATGATGGTGGAGGCTCAGGGGTATTGAGGCAGGATTTAGGAATGCTCCCTCCAGGAGATATAAGAAATTGCATATTGGCACTAGCGGATATAGAGCCAATTATGGATAATTTAATAAGATATAGATTTACAGAAGGGTCGCTAAAGGGGCAAAACTTTGGGAATCTCCTTTTAGCTGCTCTTACTGGGATTTATGGGGAATTTGAAATCGCAGTGCAAAAGATGAGCGATGTTTTAGCCGTTAGGGGGAAGGTCTTACCTGTAACCATAAATGACATGATTTTAAAAGCTAAGCTTGAAAATGGAACGATTGTAATAGGGGAATCCAATATACCCGTGATTTCATTAGAACAGAATTCTAAAATTGAAAGGTTGTTTATAAGCCCAGAAGATTGTATAGCACTGGATGAAGCAATTACTGCAATTAGAGAAGCAGATTCTATTATTATCGGTCCAGGAAGTCTTTATACAAGTGTAATGCCAAATTTATTAGTTAAAGATATTTTAAAAGCCTTAAAGAGCACAAAAGCTATTAAAATTTATGTGTGCAATATCATGACCCAACCTGGCGAAACCGATTCTTATACGGCTAAATCGCATTTAGATGCTATTTATAATCATGTAGGTGGAAATATATTTGATTACATTATCGTAAATAAAAAAGATATTTCCTCTGATCTTGAGAGGAAATATTTAGATGGAAATTCGAGCTTAGTAAAGTATAATCCCCACGAGTTAAATGAATTTGGAATAAAATTGATTGAAGAAGATTTGATTAAGGTTAATTCGAAAGGATTGATTAGGCACGATGAGTACAAGCTATCTTCTCTAATCATGAGAACTATCATGAAAGAAGTAACAAAGTTTAGCGACCATAAGATCAGGCATTATTTTCGCCTGTCTGAGAGGTTAAGAGATAAGGAGACATCTTAAATGTCATTTTCAATGGAAGTTAAAAACGAGATATGCAGGGATATTGAACAAATCAATAGCGAGCAAGCTTTGTGTATTATTTCAGCTATGATGAAAATTGCTGGGTCTATTAACCTTTTAGGTTTAAATAAGCTTTCTTTTTCTATGACCACAGAAAATGCTTCCATAGCTCGCTTCTTGTTCAGCTTAATAAAAAAGTTTTTTAATATACATTGTGAAATCATCGTTAAAAAGAGCAAGACTTTAAAGAAAAATAATAAATATGTGATCAGAAGCAAAGATTCGTTAGATATTACTGATTTTCTAAAAAAGATCTATGTCTTTATAGAAAAGGATGATTCCATTTTAATAACCCATAAGATACCAAGTATTTTAGATAACTCAATAGATTTAAGGAGATATTATATACAAGGTGCATTTTTAGGGGGAGGTAGCCTTTCAAATCCCGAAAAAGCATATCATTTAGAATTTGTATGCGAAGATGAAGAATTTGCAGAAGATTTATCAAGATTAATTAATACATTTAACATCAATTCGAAGATAATAACTAGGAAAAGAAACTATGTTATTTATATTAAAGAATCAGAACAAATTGTAGATATTCTCAATATAATTCGCGCACATCAAGCACTATTAAAACTTGAAAATATACGAATTATCAAAGAGATGCGAAATAATGTAAATAGGATCGTCAATTGTGAAACTGCAAATTTAACTAAAACTGTGGATTCTTCCATCAAGCATATTGAGAATATAAAACTGATAAAAAAGGAAATCGGCCTTAATAGGATTCCTAAAATTTTAATTGATGTTGCTGAAGTCAGATTGAAGTATCCTGATGAATCCCTCAAGGAGATTGGAGATAGATTAATCCCTAGTCTAGGTAAATCAGGGGTAAATCATAGACTTAGAAAGATAGATAAGATAGCTGAAGAAATAAGGAAAAATAAATAAGGATACTAAACCTGCACCCTTATTTTCTTTTTCGTTTCTTTGGCTTCTTTTTCCTTTTAGGCATGTTTGTGGATAACATTAAAAGAAAGAATACGTATGTCCCAGAAGATATAGACATGGGTATAAAAAAACTTTTATTTAGCTCAATAGACCATCTTGAATACAAAAAATTGTAAAACCAGCTAGTAAAATTAGAACCTAGTCCGTACATTCCATATAATAGGAATAATGTAGACATGATTATATAGAAGACAGAGAATTTGCTTTTAAATATTTTTTTGCGATCTATGCTTTTATTTACAAAAGACATAATAAATAGAGAAAAATCTTTTCTTATGTTAGATGTTTTCATCAAGTTGCACAATATAAAATATCCATCTGACAGAAAAAATGGGATTAAATTTATGGCTATGACGATTAAATTTGAATATGCAACTTCTTTAAATATGTTTATTGAAAAAATATTGCCGATGATTATGCTTAGCATCATAAAAAAAGAATTCCAAATCAATCCAGCAGAGAGTATCCAAATTCTTTCCTTTCTCTTAACAAAATATATGCCAGGTATCACTACATATATGAGAGGATATATGAGCATATACAGCGATACTTTTAATTGATTTGGATGCAATTTATGTTTTATAGCAACAATCATGTGAGAGAACTCGTGTGTAACTATAGTAGGTATAATATAGAGAAGGGTTACCAATATCGTTTCAATAAAGGAGCTGTTTTCTACGTTAAACATGGTAAAAGGATCAATTATTTTCGCTATTATCAAGCCCAATAAAACCGAGAAAATAAATAAATAAGCTACTTTAAAGATTGAAATTATCATAGGTACGATAGCACTTATGCTCAAGCAAAACTTGCTTATATTTAAAGAAAACAAACTGATTGAAAATATATTTAAATCGCTTTTCTTTTTTAATTTATAGTTTTTAAGCAGTCCATATTGGCCAAGCATTGTGTAGAAACTTCTATATGAAGAAATGGCATAAATAGAGCAGAGCGTCTTACCTATTTCATCGATTGTCTTTTCACCATCTGTGATGTTTATAAGTGTCTCCATAAATTCAAGCTTATTTTTATCGATCTTTAAATAATTATCGCTTTCAACAGTTCCTACACAGTACACCTCAGGATTAGTATCTTCAAACAACAATGATATTTTTATATCATCGTAAAATTTTGGCTTAAAATCACCAGGAAGGATTTCTACTGATTCGTCATTTTCAGAAACATCATCTTTGGTTAAATTGCGAGAGTTGACCATTTTATTAAATAATTTGTCTGAATTATTCAATCTTTTCACCTCCTCTTAAGATCAAATTGATTTAAGCCTTCATATAGATTTGTAAAAAACTCATCTTCCATATGTATTATCTCAGAAAAAGTATTTATGAAATAAGTTGCTCTGCTCATTAAACTTTCATCTGCATTAGTTAAAAAATCTCCAAGCCTCTTCCAAATTAGAGCTATTTTATTGCATTTTGATGAATATTCATTAAAGAATTCAATATCTGTAAATAAATATAGCCTCTTTAAGTATTCAGAATATAAACTTCTATAAAATGAATTTGAGCTTTCTGAATTTTTAATTTGTGATCCAAAATGAAGTAAATTCAAATTGAATAATTCCTTTGAAGCATCATCTAGATTATTTCCTCGAAATTCATTATATCTTTCATTGAACTCATTAAACAGATTTATCATTCCATTTATACCTGTATCAAATAGCCTGGATTTCATATGCAGACATGCTGATTTTATCGAGCTTAAATAAGCATTCAGGGTTAAATAGCTTTTGTAATTTGCAAAATCCAGATCGTACCATTTGTTCTTTGGCAAAAATGTACATAAAATGGAATTGCGAGCTTTATCTAATTTTTTTGATTCAATCCAGATAGGATCATCAGAAATTGAATCTATAATAGCAAATTTATCCTCTTTTTCATCAAAGCCTATTACCACTACAGAATGCATATTATCTATATTAGGGAGTTTATCGCTATAATCCAGTGCATTTATATCCACATCTATGATAGTAGGCATATATTTTTCAAGTCTATTGATTAAAATCATTTTTGCTTTATGAATATTGGTTTCCTCATGGCATACCATATTTATGCCTAAATTCCCACAAAGCGTTTCTTCAGTATCGGAATTTCTTCCAATCATCGTTATAATGGAAGTATTGGGATAACTGTCTAAAAACTTAAAAAAAATGCCTTCACCTAATCCAAAACAAATTTTAGTACTTAATCTTATATTATTATATTCCAGGACATCTCTAAATGCTTGAAGTCTACTATCGCCACCGATTCTTTTGTGCGTAAAATCATTTATCTTTAGCAAAAACATCCCACCTTAAAATAAATTCCACGTCTACTGGGATTTTGTATAATTTTATCATAACAGAAAATAATTGTAACACTTGCATGAGATCATGAAATATAAAAAATTGTACCAGAATTCATGCAAGAGCTGAACCTAAAAGGAACAGCTCATCTTATAGCATCATGCGATAGATATTTTGAACATCTTCTTCATTTAATGTGACAAAGCCGTTTATGCTGCCTTTATTTACATCACCGAAACATGCCGAATGTGATAATTTATTAATATCTTCTTCTTTCGCTCCTAATTCTTTAAAATTCTTTGGCATACCAATGGATGTTAAAAAATCACTAAAAGCTTTTATTCCTTCTAAAGCTGTTCTTGCAGGATTATTAAAATCAACTTGACAGCCCCACACACGAGTGGCTACTTGTGCAAAACGCATTATATTGTGTCTCATATTGTAACGCATAACAGCTGGCATCACTACAGCAAGCCCTGCACCATGGGCACAATCGTATAATGCAGATAATTCATGCTCGATGTTATGACTAGACCAATCTTGTGAGCGTCCTACACCACATGAATTATTGTGAGCCATCATGCCAGCCCACATGATATTTGCTCTCGCCTCGTAATTATTCGGGTCTTCTATTACTCTTGGACCTTCGTGGATCATAGCTAACATCAATCCCTCTATCATTCTATCTGTGGTCTCTACTTCTTCAGTATTGGTCATATATCGTTCGTATAAATGAGCGAGTATATCTGTTATACCACATGCTGTTTGATAAGGTGGAAGGGTTTGTGTCAATTCCGGGTTTAATATTGAAAATTTAGGTCTGATTGCTTCTCCAGAGGCACCGCGTTTAAACATTCCTTCCTCTTTTGTGATAACTGAATCACCGGAACCTTCACTTCCAGCAGCTGCAATAGTTAGTACTATCCCAACAGGCAATGCCTTCTCGATAGGTTTTCCTTCATAGAAATCCCAAAAATCTCCGTCATATACTGTTCCTGCTGCAATTGCCTTGGAAGAATCGATGGCACTTCCTCCTCCAACAGCTAAAATAAAGTCAATGCTTTCTTTGCGACATAAGTCAATTCCCTGGTATACTAATCCACTTCGGGGATTTGGCTTAACTCCTCCTAGTTCTACATATGGTATAGATACTTTTTCTAATGAAGCTTTTATTCTATCTAAGAGACCAGAACGGATGACAGAACCACTTCCATAGTGAATTAAAACTTTGCTTCCGTTAAATTTTTGAACGTATTTTCCTGCATCCATCTCCGTGCCTTTTCCGAAAGCAAAGTATGTAGGTGAGTAGAATGTAAAATTATCCATAATTGTATCCTCCTTGATCATTAATTATACACTATAGTATATCATATGTTTTTTATTCAATAAAGGTTAACAATATTAATAACAAGATAATTTCTATAAAACACAAAAAATATAGTTCTAAATGAGAAAAAAATTAAATTAGATGTGTATAATTTTAAAAAAGTGTATATAATATATAGAGAGGGTTCCTCAACTAAAAGTTAACTTATACTAAAAACTTAATGCCTTGATAATAGTATAAATTTTAGTTTAGTTAGTTATCCCAATAATAATAAAAGGAGGTAGTGGGATTGCTTATACAATTTAATTTTAAAAACTTTAAATCTTTTAGAGATGAAGTATCTCTTGATATGTCAGCAACAAAAATTTCCGAGCATACTGATCATGTTGCTTTAATATCTAACGATAAGTTTTTAAAAGTAGCAGCTATATATGGAGCCAATGGAAGTGGCAAATCAAATTTATATGAAGCTTTTAAATACATGAGATATTACGTGATAAATTCGTTTAACTTTGGTGGAGAAGATGAAAATGATAAGGAGATTCTTTACAAAAAGCCTGCTTCATTTTTATTTGATAAAGATAGTATAAATGAAGAAAATACTTTTGAAGTCTTTTACGTTGATAATTCAGATGAAAAAGAGCAAGTATATCAATATGGCTTTTCTATTTTAAAAGATATGGTTGTAGAAGAATGGCTATATTCTAAAGCAAAAACCCAGAAAGAGTATAAAACAATTTTCTATAGAGATAAAGAAAATAATTTAGACTTAAGTGGCATAGCTAATAATAAGCATGAAAATATAATGACATCTTTAGAAAAAGAAACTTTAGTGGTATCTCTAGGTTCAAAATTGAAGGTGGATAAATTAAAAAAAGTAAGAGATTGGTTTTTAAAAAATGTTACAATAGGATTTGGAGAACCGACTGAAGATTATATTCGTTCTCATACGTTGCCAGAAAATTTTCTTGGTGACAAAAATGTTCAAAAAGATGTGATCAAGTATATTAATTCATTTGATGAATCCCTTCAAGATTTTGAAGTTATTGAGGCAATGAGCGATAAGGATGATGCAAAAAATAAATCATATGTAATCAATGTACTTCATAAAATTATAAATTCAAATGATAAGATGCCGATATCTTTAAAAGAAGAATCCGGTGGTACATTAAAGATGTTTGCTTTATACCCTTATTTGAAAAAAGTATTAGACAATGGGGGAACGCTGTTTATCGATGAACTAGATTCCAGATTGCATCCACTTTTGATGAGAAACATAATACTCACATTTTTGAATCCTGAAACTAATGCAAATAATGCTCAACTGATATTTACAACACATGATGTGTGGCATTTTTCTAACGATCTATTGAGAAGAGATGAAATTTGGCTTATTGAGAAAAATAATGATGGAATTTCAAGCCTTTATTCTTTAGCAGAATTTAAAGACGATGAGGGAAATAAGGTTAGAAAAGATGAATCCTATGCAAAGAATTATTTGACAGGATTTTATGGTGCAATTCCTTCACTTAAACCACTTAATATACTAAAAGGGGATTAATGTTTTTTTGGTTGGATGGTCTAATCCCTGTATTGAGATTTGGTTTTTTGCTTATTTTGGGGACATGCCATCTATAAAGGAATCTTTTGTCTGTTGTGACAAGTTTAAAATAAAATATGAAAAAGTTACTGGACAAAAATATGATAAAGCAGATGAAAATATTTATAATAATATTTATTTTTTGTAACGTATATTTTTCCAGATCATATAATAAAGTATTAAGAATGATTAGGAGGAATTTATGAAAAAAGAAAAAAGAGTAAAATTAGAAAGAGGAGAATTGGGAATGGACATACGACCACATATTCCAGATCCTAGAATAAAGTCCGAAGAGCTCATCATACCTCGTAGTGCTGAAGAAATAAAAGCTCGTGCTGAAAGGGAAAGCGAAATCCTTAAACTCAGGGCTCAAAGTATAAATGAAAAGCCTTGTTTTCACAACACACTTCAGATGATAAATGTTGAAGAAATTCAAGATAGCTTTAGCGATTGGAATCATTTTGATTTGCCTGACCAGATGGAACAATATGATATGATGCGAAGTATTGAAAATGTTGGCTTATTAAATCCAATCTACTGTACAATCGACAGAGATGGAAGATATAGCGTGATAATCGGAAGAGTTAGACTGATAGCCTATTGCAATCTCTATGAGAAAACAGGATTTAGCGATAAATATAAGTATATCCCCTCTTATGTGATTAACTTAGATGAAATAGATGAGCTTCAAATACGCACGATGATGATTGAGTCCAACATTTCTTTTCGAAAAATATCTAAATTCAACATGATCAGAGCTTTGATTGAGAACTATCAATTGATGAAGGAGTGCAAAAAGTTTAGGAATGAGAAAAATGTGGGAATGGAAATTGCGAAGCTGTTCAATGTCAGTGAAGCTACTACTTTTAATTTTCTAAAGACCAGAAATCTTTGCGATACAGGTCTTGCACTTTTGTACGATGAGAAGATAACGTTGCAAGTAGCCACATATCTTGCTAAAGTTACAAAGGAAACTCAAGAGAAGATTTTGGATTCCTATGGAGTAGATGGAGTTAAAGCGATTCACAGATTGAAGATGTTGACAGGGAAAAAGGATATTAAAATGGAAGATTTAGAGAAACTCTTAAAGAGGATTGAAAAATTAGAACCATATATGACCACAATATCTATAACTGTCTGTAGTTTCCTATTGGATGCCTTTTTAAAGTATTTACTCGAATTCAAAGAAAGAGATGCAAAGTTGCGAGCAAGCGTGTTTTCAGGAAGGTTTAACAATGTCTTTAAAACTAAATTCAACAGGTCGCATATGGGCTATTATCTTGAGGCTGGAAAATTAGATGAAGTTACAGTAAAGAGACTCTTAGCAAAAAGCATAAAGAAGATGGAAGCAGTAAAATAAGAATCATTCGACACTGTCGTAAGAAGTTATTTGTAAATTAAAATTAAACTAAAGAATATAAACAACGAAAGATGTGGATTATTTGCTATACTCTAAAACAAACTTTATGTACATAAATCTTAACATCGATAAAAATTATAGTGAACATTATCTAAAAGTTATTTTGATTTTTAAGAACATTTTAAATTGGGATTTCACTCTAAATTTAATATTTTAGAGTTAACAATTAAAATATATTAGGTACGCTTGACATTATTTATAGAAGGATATATTATAAATTATAATTTATAAAAAGAAGGTGGATTTATGATCGAATCTATTCATAAATATTTAAAAGTGGGAATTGTTGCTTTCATGGCGTATCCTACAACCATGAAAGGGGAAGGTCCGGTTCTTGAGATGGTAACAAAAGTTTGTGCAGACGACTATTTCGATGCAATCGAGGTGACACATATCGCAGACGACAGTGTTAGAGCTAAAGCAAAGGCTGCACTGGAGCAGAGCCATATCGGAGTATATTACGGTGCACAGCCTAGGCTATTGACAGGTGGACTGAATCCCAATGCACTGGATGAAAACGAAAGACAAAAAGCTGTGGATATCTTGCTCAATTCTATCGACGAAGCGGAATATCTTGGAGCTAAAGGCATCGCATTTTTAGCAGGGAAATTCATTCCTGAGAAACAAGGAGAACACTTTGATGTGCTGCTTGAAACAACCCGAACACTGTGCAATTATGCTGCGAAAAAGAACATGAGCATTGTGCTGGAAGTTTTTGATTACGATCTTGACAAAAAATCACTGATCGGTCCTGCACCGATTGCTCTTGCTTTTGCCCAGGAAATGAGGAAAACGCACAATAATTTCGGGTTAATGGTGGATCTCTCCCATATTCCGCAGACCTATGAAACCTCTCGGTTCGTTTTGCAAACCTTGCGTCCTTATATCGTACATTTCCACATTGGAAATGCAGTTATTAAACCTGGTGCAGAAGCGTTTGGTGACACTCATCCTAGATTTGGTTTCCCAAATTCGCCGAATGATACTGCTGAGGTGCTGGAATTTCTCCGATGGATGAAAGCAGAAGGTTTTTTAGATGAAAAGAATCCCCCAGTTTTGTCTTTCGAAGTAAAACCTTGGGGTGATGAGGAGCCAGAACTTGTTATAGCTGGAGCAAAACGGGTTCTTAACCGAGCTTGGGCACTATTGGACGAATAAAGGAGGAAATTAAATGAAAATTGTTATTCTGGATGGTTACACAGAAAACCCCGGCGACTTGAGCTGGAGTGGATTCGAGGCTCTCGGAAGCTTGACTGTATATGACCGTACACCTCTTGATAAAATAACGGAGCGTATTGGTGATGCTGAAATAGTGATTACAAACAAAACTCCTATCTCTGCTCAGACGCTTAAAGCGTGCCAGAACATCCGATATATCGGCATATTAGCTACTGGCTACAACGTTGTTGATGTTCAGGAAGCAAGGATGAGAGGAATACCCGTTACCAATATCCCAACTTATGGTACCGATGCAGTAGGTCAGTTCGCTATCGGTCTTTTGCTTGAGATATGCCATCATATCGGACATCATGATCAAGCTGTCCACGAAGGGCGTTGGATGAATTGCCCGGATTTTTGCTTCTGGGATTCTCCTCTCATCGAGCTTGCCGGTAAAACCATTGGTATTATAGGACTAGGACGCATAGGTCAAGCCACTGCTCGAATTGCAGTCGCATTAGGTATGCGTGTTATCGCCTTTGATTCAAACGAAACCGAAGCAGGCAAAAAACTTGCTGAATACGTCTCTCTTGACAATTTGCTGGCGCATTCTGATGTCATCGCATTACATTGTCCTCTTTTTCCATCCACAGAAGGGATTATCTGTCGCGAAAACATTGAGAAGATGAAAGACGGTGTTATCATTATTAATAATTCCCGAGGACCTTTAGTTGTAGAACAGGATCTTGCAGACGCATTAAACAGTGGCAAGGTATATGCTGCTGGACTCGATGTGGTTTCCAGTGAACCTATCAAGGCAGATAATCCGCTTTTAAAAGCTAAGAATTGCATAATTACGCCTCATATCTCCTGGGCACCGAAGGAAAGTCGCCAGAGACTCATGGACATAGCTGTTTCCAATTTGAAAGCGTTTCTAAACGGAAACTCTGAGAATGTGGTGAATTAAAAATGCAATTGACAAGATAATATTAATATGATATTATAATTTATAATTTATAATTTATTTTTTAAGGATGAAACTATAGAATTATGCAGCACGTTTATAAAAATGATTATGCGGAACCTAAACAAATCAATATGTATTCTGGGCTAAAAGAAGCCGCTTATGCGGAGATAAAGCAGAGGCTCTTAGAAAACAGAATATTGCCTGGTGAAAGAATAAGGGAAGATCAGATTGCTGATGAACTAAAAATCAGTCGCACACCTGTGAGAGAGGCTATAAATCGTCTTGTGGCAGAAGGATTGGTGATCAATATACCGCGAAAAGGCTTATTTGCGCTTGAAATTAGTACTCAGGAAATCGAAAAGATGATTGAAGTTCGAGTCGCTCTTGAAACTTTGGCAGTTGGTCTATGCTGCCGGGATATTACAGCAGAGAATTTGAGAGAACTGGATGCCATTTTTCAAAGGTATGAAACGGCACTTAGGGGTCAAAATTATCCGGAAGCAAGTAAACTAGACAGCGAAATTCATAATTATATCGCTCGGCTATCGGACAATAAAAAGTTAGTAGATTATATCCGCGACTTGGAGGAACTATTTACTTATGCTCGAGCGAGAAACGTAAAATGGACAAGAGAAATGATCGATAATTCCATCCAATTTCATAGAAATTTAATAGACGCAATCAACAGCAAGGATACTGAACTTGCTAAAAAGGCGATTGCGGAAGATATACACGGTATGAGAGCTCTACTGGATTGAATGGAGTGAGGGGGAAAAAAGAACATGATATCAGAAGATCGAGTACGGGAACTTGAAGCCATATGTAGACAAATGCGGTATGACGTTATTACATAGTTGCAGTTATTAACTTGAGATTAACTAATAAAAATGACTAGAATGTGAATATTCTATCAGCGAATAGAAGTTCGAGACACGGTGTCCCGAGCTTCTTTTGCTCAAATATTTAATCTAAGTGAGATGTTGATTAAATAAATATTCATTGGTAAAAGCTGCAATCAACCACCATTATTCATATGTAGAAATTGCATCTTTCTTGATGAAGCTCAAGATTTGCTGTATAATTGCTAGTATAGCGGAAAGTGAGGTGTTTTTTAATGCTCAAACGAAAAATATATGATGATCTTATGAGGTGGAAATCCAGTAATGCGAAACAATGTTTGGTGGTAAAAGGTGCCAGGCAAGTTGGTAAAACATTTATCATTGAATTGTTCGCACACAATAACTATAAGCATTATGCAACATTAAACTTTGAGAAAAACCCTGCATACAAAGCTATCTTTGATGGAGATTTGGATACTGAAACTCTTATCAAGCAGATTTCTCTGCGTGTAGCTGGAGTAGAGCTTATCCCTTACGAAACGCTTTTATTTTTTGATGAGATACAGAGCTGTCCACGTGCACGTACTGCATTAAAATTTTTAACGCAAGATGGTCGTTTTGATGTAATAGCATCCGGATCTTTGCTTGGGATCAATTATAAGGAAGTGCCTTCATATCCTGTTGGTTATGTGGATCATTTGGAAATGCATTCACTTGATTTTGAGGAATTTTTGTGGGCAAATGGTGTGATGCCTAGTTCTATTGCCGATATTAAGGAGTATTTCATTGATAAGAAGGCTGTACCAACTGCGATGCATGAGCGCATGATTGAACTCTTTAAGGAATATATAGTAGTTGGCGGTATGCCTCGCGCTGTGTATGAGTTCGTAACAAACCATAACTTCGCAAATGTATTAAAAATTCAGAAAGCTATCATCAATGATTATATAGACGACATTGCCAAATACGCTGAAGGTGCTGAAAAAGCAAAGGCACGAGCTTGCTTTTTGTCTATACCAAAGCATTTATCAAAGGACTACAAGAAATTTCAATACAGCATTGTGGAGCGTGGAGGGAGTGCTCGAAAATTCGGTGGTAGTTTGATGTGGCTGTATGACGCAGGTATTATAAACTTCTGCTACAATCTTTCTCTGCCAGAACTACCCCTTGAAGGAAACTCTAAAAGCGATGTATTCAAAGTGTATATGTGTGATACAGGTCTATTAATGGCGATGCTTGAAGAGGGCTCGCAGGTAGATATTATCGACGGCAATCTTGGCATATACAAAGGGGCGATTTACGAGAACATCATCGCCGATATTTTTGCTAAGTCAGGTAAGAAACTATATTACTTTGAGCATAATGGAAATCTGGAGATCGACTTTTTTATTCGCAGAAACAAAGTGGCAACTGCTATAGAAGTCAAATCCGCAGAAAATACAAAGGCTAAATCATTGGAAACTGTTATCGCAAGATACGGAGTTAAACATGGTATTAAACTGTCTACAAAAAATGTCGGAGGGACAGATACTTTTGATAGCTTGCCTCTCTACATGGCAATGTTTTTGTAGAATTACATTTTAAAGAAATTTAAATATAAATTTAATATTACTAGGTGAATAATTGATTATTAATCTATAAAATAGGTTATAATAAAAA
>WQUF01000125.1 GCA_009785875.1 Oscillospiraceae bacterium
TGACTGAAAATATTATGCCGACAATTTGGATTTTATATGTTGATAATGCATATTTTCGAAGGAAATATCGGCATTAATAAAAAATCGGCATAATTTCTATTGAAAAATTATATAGTAAAATTAACGTTTCCTTGTATTAACTACAGAGTATATTGTGTAAAATGTGTTCATAATATTAAATGAAGGAATTAGATTAAATATTTTAGAATTGAGGTTTAATAAAGTTTTATTAGGAGGCTAATATGAATGAGTTGAATTATATTCTTGAAGATGAAGAGCCAGATTTTGAAACCATAGGAGATACAGTTTATCTGATGTCACCAATTCGTGAACCATATCATATTTATATAATGGGTAATCTGCATTTTGAATTTAGAAATTATTTTAAAAGAAATAACAAAAAATGCCTAGCTTATACTGGATCTCTTGCCTGGTATCACGAAGGTCTAAACAGTAAAAAATATGTAAAACCTGATTTAAGCGTAATTTGTGACCTAAGCAAAATTTCAAAGCGTGGACTGGAAGGTGTTCCTGAACTTGTGGTAGAGATACTTTCTCCTGGAACTAGGGAGTATGATAGATCTACAAAAAAAGATTTTTACGAAAATAAAGGTGTCAAAGAGTATTGGATTATCGATCCTAAAATAAGTTCAGTAGAACAATATGTACTTGATATCGATAAGTATAAACTTCATTCTGTAACAATCGTTTTAGAGGATTGGGAGTATGAAATGTTAAGCGACGAAAAAAAACTGAATTATACAACTGTGGTAAGACCGACAATATTTGAAGATTGTGGCATCGATTTAATTGATATATTTTAGTATTGATATGAATCACGTCATATAGTTACAAAATTCTCAAATAATTTTTTTATTTTAAGGAATAATAGTAATCAATTTGAAGATCATAATACTATATTATAATTTGATTATAAAGGTAGTGAGAAAAATGAGAAATTTTGTCATTATTACAGACTCTAATTCAGATATGCCCACTGATATTATAAAAAAGTATAATATACCAATCGTTGAAATTGAATGTACTATCGAAGGTAAAGATATAAAAGAAGATTTAAATAATAAGCTATATTTAAAAGGTTTCTACGATTCTATGAAAAAAGGAGTAGTACCGCATACATCTATGGTAAGTCCTTCAATTTATATAAATGTTTTTGAAAGTATATTAAAAGAAAATAAAGATATAATATATATTTGCATTTCATCCCAATTAAGTGGGACATATAACAGTGCTTTAATTGCTAAGGATTATTTATTACAAATATATAAAGATGCTAAAATTGAAATCATAGATTCGCTTTCTGCTACAATGCAGCAAGGGCTTTTAGTTTATGAAAGCTGTAAGTTACAAGAAAATGGACAATCATTTCAGGATGTCGTAAAATGGTTAAAAGAAAATATCCAAAAGGTTAATGTATGGTTTATGGTTGATGATTTAGATTATTTAAAAAATGGCGGTAGAATATCCAGTAAAGAGGCTTTTATCGGCAAATCACTAAATATTAAACCTATCTTGACGATAAATGGAGAGGGAAAAATTATAACTGTTGATAAAGTAAGAGGAAGGAAAAAAGCTATAAAAGTTATAACAGAGAAATTTGAAAATCAAAACTATAACCTTCATAAATCAACAGTATGTGTACTTCATAGCGACTGCAAAGATGACGCAGAAATTTTAAAAGAAAAGGTTTTAGAACTTTCTCCTAGAGAAGTCTTCATAAATGAAGTAAGAACCTCTGTTGGAACTCACATAGGTCCTAATGCTATAGCCCTTGCGTTTTTTGGAGAACAAAGGAAACAATAGCTAACTTCAAATTTAAATCAATAAATAATGTTCATAATGAATAAATATGTGTACTTAGCACACATTTATTCATTATGCAATAATCCATTTTATAATATCCCTTATCTTTAAAATTTTTTTCTTACAATTAAAACCAGTTAAATATGGGCATAATCTCATTAAACCAAATAATCCTCTTTTTTTATTATTATATTGTAAAAATTTCTCATTTTTTTCTAGTGTTAAAATATCATATAATATGGTATAATATTATCTGCGTGTATTTAAATAGATATATAATGGGGTTTTTATATGTTAAGAAAAAATATATCTAAAAAAAATGAGTCAAGCTACTTAGCTGAAAAGAGAAATAAATTATCAAATGACAATGTATCTAAGAAGAGATTGCAGAAGAAGGCTTTAAAAAGAAACATACTGCGAAATAGGGCAATTGCTTTTTTGATAATTGTAATTTGTATCATAACCTTATCACTTTTACCTAAAAATGGTGGGAAGTTAATTTCATATGATGATATTGGTATTTTAAACCTTAGAAATGATGTTGTAAACTTTCATAATATTGTAGGTGGCAATAATAATCTGATTGATTTAAATAAACAAGCAATAAAAGATGAGAATCATATAGACGTTCCGTATATAAATCAATCTGATGAGTTTCCAAATGGTTGTGAAATTGCAAGTGCGACTATGCTTTTAAATTATTATAAGTATAACTTCACTATGGCTGATTTAGTGGATAAATTTGTACCTATTACTAAAATAGATGTAGACGATGATGGAAATATGGTCGCTGATTCTCCTTATAATTCTTTTGTAGGAGATCCTAGAAATGGTGATAGCTATGGATGCTTTGCTCCTGTTATTGTAAAAACTTTAAAAGCTGCTACAAATAATGAGAAAAAAGTAGTCGATTTAACTGGCATGGACTTGGATAAAATATGCAATTTATTTATAAGCAATGATATTCCTGTTTTGATATGGTGTACCATTAATATGGTTCCTTCTTATTTAAGCGATACCTGGAAGCTTTTAGATGGTTCCGGAGATTTTACATGGATAGCCCAGGAGCATTGCGTAGTCTTAGTAGGATATGATGCGGATTATTACTATTTTAACGATCCTTATGAAGATAACGGGAAAATTAGCTATGATAAAGATTTGTCTAATGAGCGTTATATAGAATTAGGTAGACAAGCTGTTGCCATAATACCCGCTGGATATAAATATTAAAAAATAGGGCAATTAGCCCTTATTTTTTATATATTAAAGTCAACGATTGAGATAGAAGGATGTCTACTAGGATAAATATGATATTATATAATATTATTGCTAATCCAGGATGGCTTATTTCGCTGTTACTTGCTATAAAGATGTTTATTTGTTTATATAAAAATAAAATTGATATATTAAAATAAATTAATTTAATTGATGTTTCTTCTTGAAGCTTTAAAGTCCTTCTTTCTATGATATACTTAAAAAAGGCATAGAATCCAAATAAGAACATATATAATACAGTTTGCGCTTTAAGACCAAAAATTAAAAAAAGCAGCGATGAGTTCATAAAATAAACAAATATTGATTTTTTTACTCCAAAGATGCATATATATATCATGGATAAAAGGCAGCATAGAGTACACAGAACTAATCTTGTCTCTGGAACAAAGCTTGATATCGCCACAAGGATCACAGGGGAAAGTAAAAATATGCTTCCATAAAATATACTCTTTAATGACATAAATCCTCCAAATCCATTATTTATAATTGAATCTGCATCCATTGCAGAAGGATTCCTTTATAAAACTTGTAATATCAAAATTCAATTCATTGCGCCTGTAACCATAACTATAAGAATAATTTGTATTGCTCCTGAATATATTCCTTAAAGAATTTCTATATTCATCATTTGAAGGATCCATTGAGCACGCTTTCGATAGATAAGTGTACGATGAATCGTAGAGCCCCCTTTTAAAATGAATTATTCCCATGAGATAATTCCATTCGGCATTTTCAGAAAATAAATTTTTAAGCATTTCTTCAGCTTCGCTGTAATTTTCTTCATGAATGAATCTTCTAACATTTTTAAATGTCTCATCATGCAAGTTATCTTCTTTGGCAGCATCAGTTTTATCTTCTTTTTTAAAATTTGAAATTATTTCTGTATAAGCCTCGTTTACCTCTCTCATTTTTTCTTCGGCAAGATCTCTTAACGGGTTATTTGCATATTTGTCCGGATGGTATCTTTTCACAAGATTCCTATATGCTGTTTTAATTTCATCTTCTGTAGCATTTTGCTTTATTTCTAATATTTCATAAGGGGTTTTTTGCATATATTTCACTCCTTGAAATGGCTGATAATTTGTCCGTTAATCCGAAGTCAACGATATTTGAAAGGATCTCTCTATTTTTTTTTAATGGTAAAATTGAAAGATTATTTTTACAATCTTCAATCAGATTAAATAGCATGAATTCTATTCGGTTTTTAATGAAGGATCTAAGCTCTTCATAAGTCATACAGGAATCGTTAAAGATCGCACATATTGGATTAAACTTGTTATATTTCATATCATTAAACAGATCCTCATATGCATCTATTATGTATATCCATTTACCTAAAGAGAACCCCAATTTATATAGCGTATCTTCAAATGGATATCCTTTAAAGTAAAAAGAAGATATATATCCAATTAATGAAGAAAATGGCATTGAAAGCGAGTCTAAGTCTAAGCCATCTGGATTTTTTTCGTAACTCTTTAGGACTTTTAATTCATCTCTCATATAATCCATATCTAATTTCCAGGCATTTTCTTTTAAATATTTGCTAAATATCAGCTTATAGATATTAGAAAACATCTTATCTTTATCCTGCAAATCGTCTTCTATTTTAAAATAATTTAAATAGATATTCAAATAAGAGCAGTAATCCAGCACATCGCTATTTAACTTTGCAAAGGTTCCTTTAACAGGGCGCATTATGCAATATAGCTTTTTTGATAAATTCATTTCATCCCTTAAGCTATCTAATAGTATGGCTAAAAAAACCATATCAAAGCTTAAAGAGAGCCTTGAGATGTTTCCAAAGTTATACTTGATAGAGAGGCATAAACCGCAATAATACTCGTTAAATAATGCATAATCTTTCATCTTAAGCTGGGGGATAAAGGGTTTTACTTTCCCAAACATATTTATTTTCCTTTAAATCTATCTATTAATTCATAAATCGTCTCAGTGGTGGTATCTTTCATTGTATAACCTAATTTATATACCAATTCTTTTAATTCTTCTTTAGATTTTGATTCTATTTCAATATAAGGTTTATCAAAAAAATCCTTATCATTTATATCTATTTCAATTAGTGAATTTTTATAACTATAGCTTTCTCTATATTTCTTTATTTCTCTAAATAATTTTAAGCCTAAAGATTTAAATATATTTTCCCCCTCGATTTCATTTGAAATCTCTATTTCATTTTCTTCCATGATCTTAAATTCATCTTTTGAGATTATCTTTTTTGTGGTCATATAAATCCTCTTCTCATTTTTTAAGAGATCATTTATGATGCGGATTCTTGCATATCCACCATTTTGCCTTAACCTTTCATCTTGAAAATCGTATATCTTATTGATTTGATTTTCTTTTTTTAAAAGCTCACAGTTTAAATTTTCTATTTTTTCTAAAATATCATTTAAAACAATGGGGATGATCTTAACTTCTATTTCTTCCATTTGATTTTACCTCTTTAATTAAAATTTTAATATCTATTGAAATTGATTTATTTATTAGTATATCATATTAATAGTATATTAAATTTTATACTCTAGGGATCATATATTGGGGGAATAAAAATGGATTATTTTTATGAACAATTGGTTACCGTTAAAAAATCTGCTACATATACTATAGTAAAGTATGCAACATTTGTCTTTGCTGCTATAGCCCTTGTAGCTATAATGTCACTTAATGTTACAGGTTTTATAACAGGAGGAATCTTTGCATTGTTTGCTGCGGCTTGTTTTTTCTTAAAGCAGAAATTATATGTGGAATATGAATATGTCATAACCAATGGTTCCGTGGATATAGACAAGATCATCGAAGCGGGTAAGAGAAAAAAAGTAATAGAATTCAATATAAAAGATGCAGAGCTAATTGCAATGGAGGATTCAGAAGAAGCAAAGATGTTCCCGAATAAACCTCAAAAGAAATTGGACTGCACAACGAATGGAAATAAAAATAAAGTTTATGTAGCTTTTTTAACCATGGGAGAGGAAAGGTGTACTATTAGATTCACTCCAGATGAAAAATTCTTGGATATTAGTTTTAGATACAATCCAAGAGGTGTTAGAAGACAATTTTAAAATAAGGAGAGGCTTTTTTGGAATATATTAGTGAAGTAAAAATAAACGAAGCAGTGATCCATATCTTGGACCGAAATGGCGATGATGTGATTTATAATGAATTTTATCTCAATTTAGAGGATGAAGAGGTAATTGATTTTGTCTCAAAGCATGTGACCAAGGCTTTAAAAGATGAAAGCGTAAAATATGGAAAGTTTATAAAAAAGAGCATTGTAAATGAGTATTGCAATAGATTCTTCAGGTGTGAGGATGATCTATTAGGTGCATCTAAACTCATTGCAAAGCGGTTATACGAGGTTATGAAAGAAGATACTAATATTCCTTCTTGTGATTTAATGGTGGTTTCTATTTTATCTGATTTAGGTCCTCTAATGGGGATTTTTAAGATGGATTACATAAAAAACTATGCCCATAAGGTCGATGTAATCGGGGATAAAATTGGGATAGATATTATCTCTCAGTTTACAGGGCTTCCTGCAAGCTCTCAGAAGGTATTAAAATGCGCTTTTATAAAACCTTTTGATGAAAATGAAAAAGTGAATGCTTATGTCATAGACAAGAGACTAGGCAAAAAAATAGAAGGCTTTAACGAGGATTTTTTTATAGATGATTTTTTAAATTGCAATTTAGAAAGAAATCAAAGGGATAACACCAGAGACTTTTTAAATATGTCGGAAAAATGGATAAGAGAAAATTATATGGATGATGCTGAGAAATCCTACGATATTAGAGAAGGTATTAAGGACAAGCTTGAGAAAGAAAGCAATATTGATTTAGATGAACTTGCAGAGGAAGTAATACAGGATGAACATTTGAGGGGATCTTTTAAAGAAAAAATTGAATCTTCTGGAGTCTCAAACGATATAGAGGTAGATAAGGCTTTTATTTCGAATAAATTTAAGAGAAGGAGGATTAGAGTCGATAACAATATAGATATTTATATAGATGAAGATAATTATAAAGACAGCAGCAAATTTGAAGTTCAGAGAATTGGCGATGGAAGGATCAACATTTTAATAAAAAATGTAGAGAACTTTATAGAAAAGTGACATATTAGGACGCAAGAGATTGTGTCTTTTTTTATAGATAAATGGTTAAATTTTATTATATTTAAATAATATGTAAATTTATGCTTATTTAAGAGGAAAATATCCTAATTTAATACACATATATACAAATTATGCAGTTTATCTGCTAAAGTCTTATTATATATTTTTATTTTATTTTATTTTTTAAAGGGGGCTATAATCATGGAAAAACTTATTATAAATGATTTTTGCTGTCTTAGATATGGAATAGGAAAGGGAATTACCTATTCTACACCGTTAAATGAAATTAATCTTTTAAAGGGTAAATGTTCTGTGCCGATTTTGAGCCCGTATAAAGATAGACTGTTTTATTTTTATCCTTATGGTGATAATGAGAGGTTTACTAAACTCTACTATTTTGATATGGAAACTAAAAAGAAGGTGGAAATTGCTAAGTCTGATGGGTATAATTCAAGTCCTAAGAAGGCTTTATGGCTAAACAATGATGAAATATTGGTAATAATCGGATTGAATAGCGAAGCTTTAAGAAGTGGTGGCGATGTATATAAATATAGTATAGATAGCGAAAGCTTATCTCCTTATTATATTTGTGAGAAAATGCAAATTGTACAAGATATTGTGATAGCAGATGATGAAGTATATTTAAGAGGAATAATATTTGACGATGATTTTAAAACTGAATCTTCCCGTTCATTTACATACCTGGTGTAGCGGTTCTAAAAATTTTTTTGAAATTTAACTTTTTTTGATATATTATTATGTGTGGAATACAATGCACAATAATAAGTATTTTTGGAGGTTTTTATGAGGATAATAGACTGGCATTGCGACACTATATTAGGGATGTATGAAAGAAAGGAAAGCATATATAGCAATTCCCTAAGTATTGATATAAATAAGTTAAAGGAAGGCAATGTATTTGGGCAGTTTTTTGCTTTATATATCAATTTGAAAGATCATCAAGACCCATTTTTATTTTGCAATGAGCTTTTAGATTTATTTCAAGATGAAGTAAAGAAAAATGATGAGTATTTGGAACATGTGAAAAATTATGATGAAATGGTAAATGCAAATGATAAGGGAAAGATTGCAGCTATTTTAACAATTGAAGACGGTGGGGCTGTTTTTGGAAAAATGGAAAATTTAAATCATTTTTATGACAGAGGTGTAAGGCTTATAACTTTAACTTGGAATTATGAAAATGAGATAGGTTATCCAAATTTATGCACTAGAGATGGAATTAAAAATGATGGTCTTAAACCATTTGGTGAAGAAGTAGTGCTTGCCATGAATGAATTAGGTATGATAATAGATGTCTCGCATCTCTCAGATGAAGGGTTTTACAAAGTAGCATCTTTAAGCAAATACCCATTTGTGGCATCTCATTCAAATGCGAGAGCAGTTGCTGGGCATTCTAGAAATTTAACTGATGATATGATAAAAACCCTCTCTGAAAAAGGAGGTGTCATGGGATTAAACTTTGCTGCTCCTTTTTTAGGATCTGATGAAACGAGCAAGGTTTCAAACATGATTCTGCATTTAAAGCATATATATAATGTCGGTGGAATAGATGTGATGGCACTTGGGAGCGATTTTGACGGGATAGATCGTAAACTTGAAATCGATAACGCTGGTGAATGGTATAAATTGATAGACCAGATTAAAAAGGCTGGGTTTAAAGAGAGCGAAATAGATAAGATAACTTATGAAAATTCGGTTCGTGTTATTAAGGATTCAATGAAATAACTTTTTTATTATATCAAAAACCGCTTCTAATGAAGCGGTTTTTGATATAGTATTATAACTATAATTAAACACTTCTCTGATAAAGAGAAGTAAAACCACTTCTCTTTTAGTTAAACTCATAATAGATGGCTTTGTCACCTTCATGAGGGCAATCCCTATATAAGTTTTTGTTACCTAAATAATATATCACACTTTGTATTATATTCAAAGTGTGATATTTTTATGTATGTAATTATAATTATTTTATGAAAATAAAGCAAAAAGTTAACACCAAAAAATGAATTTTATAGTTAAAAACACAAAAAATAATAGACAATATTTTTAGATCATATTAGACAAAAAACCTTTAGATTTTTAGGAGAAGCGATATATGAATTTGATTTCCTATTCAAGAGCATAGCAAACAGTCCACAGGCTTTTTAGAGGTTTACATAAATGGTTCAATAGGACTTTTGACCATGTAATAGTGATGTAATAGTGAATATTGAAGGGTGAATAGTATTTTTAAAATTGGTCATAGATAAGGTATTAATTTACTATATAATCCTGTTATTTTATCTTAGACATAGCAACCAAATTTTTAGCTAGTAATTTCTTTAGTACTGTTTCATCAATGATACCTTTGTAGTAACTAAGGTCTTTTTCATTAAACCTAACGTTAAATACATCTTTAAACTTGCCTTGCATCCTACTAGCTTTTTCTGCTGCCACGTTTCTCTTGAAATCTAAAAGATGCTGCATTAGTGGGTTTAATAGAGCTTGACTTACTTCTATGGTTATCTTAGTCTTTTGTGGCAATAGCTCATTGACCCTCTTTATCTCTTTTTCCAATTGTTCTGGAGTTATATTCTCGTTATTGGTCAATAGCCTCAGCCTGAAAATAGCTTTAACCCCTTCTTTTCCACAAAGCTCTAAGATCTTCTCTTGAGTTTCTTTAGGAACTTTTGTGAGATAGGTTGCTACCTGTAAACTGATCTCGTCATCGTAAAGTAGAGTCTGAGCTGGATTACAGAGGTTTTTTGCTTTTAAATAGTTAAAAACAGTCGATTCGCTTACCTGGAATTGCTTCGATAGCTCCATTCCAAGGTTTTTCTCGTTTCTATATTTTTTGACTCTTTTCATTGCTTCGTAATTTTCTAAGAGTGCCTTCACCATATTGCCTTTTGAGATCTTTCTAAAACAAATGTTCGACTCTATCATCATTGATCGAATATAAAGTTCATCGACTTGTGAAAAAGGTATCACGTAGCAGGGGATGAATCGGTATTTATCCAAATTTGTTTTTTTCCAAAGGTTGCAATAAGCGAGTAACCTGCAACGGCCGATGATTACATTATAAGATCCATTATCGTGAACTGTCACATAGATTGGATTTAACAAGCCCACATTTTCGATTGAACGCATGAGATCGATCTGTTCCATCTTAGTTGGGTACTCAAATAAATTCCAGGTAGCTAATTCATCATTGATCTTGTCGATATCGATTCTCTGAATTTCATTAAAATATTCAGGCTTTTCATTAAAGATCCTTTCCCTTCTTATCAGGGCTTCTCTATCTTTTTTTGCCATTTCCTCGATAAATTCAGCGGAGTGATTTAAAGGGATTTCTACCTCAGTTATTCTATATTTGATGTGACTATTCTTAATACTATAATCTGGCCTTAAATCTTCTCCAAAAACGTCCCTTTCCTGTTTTATTTTTTTCATAGCAAAATATTCCTTTCAATACATAGCACTATAATTTATTATATGAATGATTTTCATATATAATGCTATGGATTTGAAAAGAATTTTAATACATAAAATTTTATAAATATGGTTTAAAAGTTCAATAAAATGTTAATAATTTATATGGGTAACTATAATTGAATGTTCGCAGTTTGCTACTTTCTTAGTAAGGTGGTGAGTTCATGAATAATAGTATCACTATATATGAAATAGTTGATTTAATTATTTCTTTTAGTGTATTTATAATAATGCTCATTGAGCTTATTATATCTATTAAATCAAAGAAGTAAAAACCACCGACCTTTTAGTAAAGCTCTTGAGAAGATTTTATCACCTTCTTGAGCAAACTGCCTTTTACAATTTAGTTACCTATAAAAAATATCACACTTTGTATTATATTCAAAGTGTGATATTTTATGTATGTAATTAATTTTAAGTAATTAAAGATTTTAATAAATAAAATTTATTTGATTAAAAATATAGAAGAAAAATTTATTATCTGTTATAATAATTGTAAAATATTACAAAGTTTAGCGTGGAATAGGGAGTAAATTGAGTAGGCAATACTGTTCACTGATACAATTTTCATTGTTCACTATTCACTGCGACGCAAGGAGCATATTTATGATAGACACTATTTTAGAAAAATTGAATAAAATAGAAGAAGAGCATGATGTTAAGATAATTTATGGATGCGAATCAGGAAGCAGAGGTTGGGGTTTTCCTTCAATTGATAGCGACTATGATGTTAGATTTGTCTATTTAAGAACTAAAAATTCTTATTTAACTATCGATGAAAAGCCTGATTTTATCGAGTATCCTGTAGATGATATCTTAGATATAAATGGCTGGGACATCAAAAAAGTGCTTTTGCACATTAAAAAGTCTAATGGATCTATTTTAGAATGGTTTTCTTCTCCTATTGTATATATGGAAAAAGGTAACTTTAAATCCATTGTAAATGAGGCTATTCCTGAATATTTTATGAAAGCGCATACCATGTATCATTATTTTCATTTAGGATTTAAAAAGTTTAATGAAAGTTTAAGTGAAGATAAAATTAAGATAAAAACTTTATTTTATATATTAAGACCTATTTTCTGCTTGATATGGATTGAGAAAAACAATTCAATGCCTCCCATGGAGTTTATTAAAGTAGTGAATGATTCTAATATTTCCAGTGAAATAAAATCATTTTTAGACGAGTTAATATTAGTAAAGGCTAGAGTTAACGAGAGTTTTAAGATAGACAAAAATAGAGTACTATGGAATTTTATAAACGAAAAGATAAATTATTACGAAACTTATTTAGAAAATATTGGAAAAGATTCTATTACGAGTTATGATAGATTAAATGAGATATTTATTAATATTTTGAATGAGGAATACAATGGAATATAAGGATATATTAAAAGCTAAAGAATATGCATTTTTAAATGAAAATACAAAATTGGATAATATATTGTTTTTAACTTTGTCTGGTTCTATATCTTATGGTACAAACCTTTCTATGAGCGATATAGATTTAAGAGGAGTTCTTGTAGAGCCAAAAGAAAGCATATTAGGATTTGGGAATTTTGAGCAATACGAAGATGAAAATACAGACACGGTGATTTATGGGCTGAAGAAATTCATAAAACTTTGCTTAAATTGTAACCCAAATGCCCTTGAACTTTTAGGAACGAAAGATGAGCATGTTGTTTACATGAATTCTTTTGGTGAAAAGATCAGGGATAATTATGAGAACTTTTTATCTAAAAGAGCATTTGATAGCTTTGGGAATTATGCATTAGCTCAGCTTAGTAGGCTTGAAAATGGTATCAAAAATAAAAAGGATGAACTTCATTTAAATAAGCATGCTATGCATTTGATCAGGCTCTTAATAATGGGGAAAGAGATTTTAATGGGACTACCTATAAATACATATAGAGAAAAGGATAGAGATTTTCTCTTAGATATACGAAATGGTAAGTATTCTTATGAGGAGATCTTTAAAAAGGTTGAAGTCTTGGAAAATGAATTTAAAATAGCCTATGATAATACTAAATTACCAGATGAACCAGATTATAAAAAAGCTGAGGATATGGTCATAGAAATTTATGAAAGTTCATTTTTTAACAGATAATACAAATTTATGGAGTGCGATAAAATGAGCGAAAAGTATTATTCTATAAATAAAGCAGTATTACAAACTAAAGATAAAATAATACTGTTTTCGATTTTTGTAATATCAATTGTATCGGTATTTACAGGATTTTATATATACACGAAGCTTATGGTTAAGCAAGATGTGGATTTATTTAAATATGTGGATGTGAGCTTTAGCGGTATTTCTGACGAAGCATCAGCTCAAATTAAGATAACAGACAAAAATGATGAGCTTACTTACAATACAGAATATTCTTTGAGTAAATCCACCAACATATCTAATGGTGATATAATCATATTGACAGCTACTCCAAATGAAACATATATGAATTCTAAAAGATATACTACTAAAGTCTTTACTAAACAATACACTGTAAGTGGGCTTAGCTATTATGTTAATAATAAAAGTGAGATTGACAATAGCGTTTTCGCAACAATTTCAAATGCAGCAAATGATAGTGTAAAGAATGCTTTTTTAAATACATATAATAATGCAAGCGATATTAAAATTAAGAATATATCATACTTTTATAAAAATGCAAATGGAGCTAATTCTCATCTCATGATTTGCAGCGTTATGGAGGTTGATTTTAACGTAAAATATTTTTTTAATACCATAACACTTCCAAATACTGTGTACTATTTGAGGGTTTATAGCAACTTTTTAAAAAATAGCGATGGTAGTTTTGAAAATTTTATTGATACAGGTGATTTTCAATACGATATATATTATCTTCCATTTTTATATAGTCAGGCTTTGAGCAGCAATGGATTTGTTGAATGGTAATCATTAGTATTAATTATTGATAAGAGTATTTTGGAAACAGAATAAAAGCAGATAGCTGATAAGTTATCTGCTTTTAATAAAAATCATTCTTTTGCTCTTTGCTTTGGTTTTTCAATTAAATAAATAAGATATAGATTTAAAGCAAGTTCACCTGCCATCTGATAAATAAAAATTTGTCTATTAAATATAAAAAGCAAACTCTCTATAATGCATATAAATGCTACTATTATTTCTAAAATCATATATTTTACATGAATAGTTTTTTTATAATTTAATATACAAACAAAAATTGAAATAAAGATCATCATTAAAATAAATACATCATAATAATATGGTATTCCAACCATAGAGATTATGTACCCGATACCTGGAAATTTTACAATTCTAATTGCTTGAGAATTCATAACTACAATGTAAAAAGCAGTTAATAGAAAAAAGAAGGTATATAAATATTTTTTCTTTTTTCTTTCCAAGTTAAAAATATTGCTCCAAACAAGGAGGCAGGGTATGGTTAAAAATTCAATAAACACAATCCATTTAAAAAAATAAAGAGTGGATATGTAATCTGAATAAAATGAGAAAAATAAAAATCCAAATTTAAAAACTTCAAGTAGTTCAAGAAAAATGAAAATGAATTTCTCTCTATTTTTTTTGCTTATCATAGTATTGATTAGATTAATACTCGTTAATAAATTTAAAAAGATGAAAAAAATATAAATATATCTCATATAACACCACCTAAATTCATGCTCATTAAAATATACTTATATTTTTATGTAAATATTCTTATTTTTTAGATTTTCCTGTAATATGCTCTATTTGAATCTTTATGCACTTATATTGACCCATTGCGTTTATGATGTACTTTTCTCCTTCTTTTAAATAATCCTTTGAATATTTTTCACAAAAGATATTCATATATTTTTTTATTTCATCTATATCCTCCACAATTGAAGCGATTCCAAAGCAAATAGCACTTTCATATTCTGTAGAAAATTCACCAGGCAAAACATTTGTATGACCTACAACGCAAAATACAACTTTTGGGTTATTCATCATGCACTCAAGCTTAAACCCTAAGTTAGCACAGTGGAGATATATGAAGTTACCATCTAAAACATAAGAAATAGGCACACCATAAGGGTTTGAATCTATATCTACTAAAGATAAAAAGCCAAACTCTCCATTTTTGAGTATTTTAAAAGCATCATCACTAGAAATTTCTCTATCTTTTCTGCGCATTTCTCTATACAAAAAATCATCTCCTAAATTAGTATATGAAAATTTTATCATATATGAGCAAGTTTAACACTGATTTCATATAATAATTATGATATACTAAATTAATATATCTGATAGAAGGTGAAAATGTTATGAGTGTAAATGAAACTATATCTCAAATTGAGAAAACTAAAGATGTTAAATTATATAATACGCTCACAAGAACAATAGAAAAATTTGAACCAATAG
>WQUF01000126.1 GCA_009785875.1 Oscillospiraceae bacterium
AAGAAGGAAAGCGTGCAGGCGAATTTTACACACCATCTTGCATTGTTAGGACACTTGTTGAAGTGCTTAAGCCTTTCGAAGGTCGTGTATATGATCCTTGTTGCGGTTCCGGAGGCATGTTCGTTCAATCTACAGAATTTGTAAAGAATCATTCAGGCAATATAGGAAACCTTTCAATTTATGGTCAAGATGCAAATCCAACTACTCGTAAAATGGCGATAATGAATCTTGCAATTCGTGGTATCGAAGCAGATCTAGGCAGTTATAATGCTGATACATTTTACGAAGACCTGCATCCAGTACTTAAAGCAGATTTTATCCTTGCAAATCCACCGTTTAACCTTTCGGATTGGAATGATGGTTCTCTGAATGGTGATAAGAGATGGAAATATGGATTGCCGCCTTCTGGAAATGCAAACTTCGCATGGCTGCAGCATATGATTTATCATCTGTCGCCAAACGGTAAAATCGGCATGGTGCTTGCTAACGGTTCGTTATCGTCACAGACTAGTGGAGAAGGTGAAATTAGGCGCAAAATCATAGAAGATGATTTGGTGGAAGGAATTATTGCAATGCCAACTCAGCTTTTTTATACTACATCAATACCTGTATCGCTGTGGTTCATAAACAGAAATAAAAACCAAAAGGGAAAAACATTGTTTATCGATGCTAGAAAGATGGGAACAATGATAGACCGTCGCTTGAGAGAGATGACAATTGAAGATATTATGAAGATCGCCGATACTTTTGAGGGATTTGATAATGGAACCCTTGAGGATGTAAAAGGATTCTGCGCTGTTGTTACTACTGAAGAAATCGCTAAACAGGACTATATATTGACTCCAGGAAGATATGTTGGGATTGAAGAACTTGAAGATGATGGAGAGCTATTTGAGGAAAAGATGACGAGATTAACTAGCGAATTATCTGTGATGTTTAAGAGATCAAGGGAGCTAGAAGAAGAGATTAGGGAAAGATTGGGTTCAATTGGATTTAAAATCTGATGCCAAAAAGTTAGCGTAATCAAAATGGTGCAATAATTTTTTATGAATAAATACCATCAAAAAATTGTTGCACCACTTCATTTTTGATCTTTAATGTATTTTTTTATTCATCCACAGGTATAATTTTACAACCAATAGCCTCCGCATATTTTAAAATACTTGCTAAATTTGGTGTAAAATCATTACCTATTTCCATACGTGATATATCTTGCTCTGACATTCCTGTTTTTAGTTCTAGCTCTTTTTCTGTTATATTCTTCTTTTTACGTATCTCTACAAGTTTATTTCTTAGTTCTAACCCTTCTTGCATTATTCTCTCCGTTTCAATATGTGCTAACTCATACTGTTTAAATTTTTCGACTGCTTCCGGATCATCTTTAAACATTTCCTGTAATTCTCTTGCTTCTTTTATTGGGTCAACTAATTCAAATGGCATATAATCACCTCTTTATATATTAAATCCTTGTTCTTTTGCTCTATTTATAGCTGTTTCTAATTCAAATCGTTCAGCTTTTCCTTTTTGTTTTTGGCAAGCATGAAGAAAATATATGTTTTCATTGTCTTGTATAACATACATAATTCTATTTTTACTGAATTTTATCTCCCACAGCTTGCCTTTTAATTGTCGTATATCTAATTTTTGAATTGCTAAAAGCCCATATAAAATAATTTTGTGCCTGATATCATACCCTACTTTTCTTTCTTCAATAGGTAAACTACTTAAATATTCTTTTATTAAATTTTTACCTCCTGCTGTTATATAATCATGAATCTTAATGTTATCCTACCCCCTATTTAATATTATTATACAATATTAGTGTTTAAAATGAAAGGGTGCATCAATTTTTTGATGGTATTCATAAAATATGATTAATATGATAAAATAGAATTAATGATAGAGTCCATATGATTAAAAACTTATTTGGTTGTCCATACTGAAAAAAAGACTTTCTAAATCTCACTTAAAAGAAAGAATGGAGATAAATAATAATGCCAGCAAAAAGTACAAAAAAACTAAGAAAAAAATACCTTTAAACATGGACGAGATACTAAAAATGATGTTTAAGGTCTTTACAGCAAATATGAAAGCTACACTAAAATAGAAAAGGAGGCGATTCAGGTGGCTGAATCAGTATGGAGTTTTGATAAATGGCGAAAAGAAGGCAAAATTGAAGGCAGAAAAGCAGGCAAAAGAGAAAGAAATATTGAAATAGCTGAAAAACTTTTAAAAATGGGATTAACAATAGAACAGGTAGTGCAAGTCACAGAATTGTCTAAAGAAGAAGTTATGGAGATAAAGACACGATTAACAACAAATGGAGATGATTGGGTTTGAAATCTAAACGTTCAAAACATACCTTAATTGAAATTGTAGATTTAATCGGTGGTGGCACTCCAAAAACAAGCGTTACTGAATATTGGGGTGGTAATATACCTTGGCTATCCGTTAAAGACTTCAATAATGATAATCGTTATGTTTATTCTACTGAAAAAAACATTACAAAGGCTGGATTAGAAAATAGCTCTACAAAGTTATTAGTACACAACGATATAATCATATCTGCTCGTGGTACGGTAGGTGAACTTGCAATGATTCCATTTCCAATGGCGTTTAATCAGTCATGCTATGGAATCAGAGGAAAGCAAGACATTATTGATCAGACCTATCTATATTACTTTCTTAAGGATAGCATTAATATACTGAAAAATCAAACCCATGGGTCAGTTTTTGATACAATAACAAGAGATACTTTTGCCAATATATATATTGATCTACCATCCCTAAATGAACAACAAAAAATTGCTAATATATTGAGTTCCATAGACAATAAAATCGAGAATAACACAAAGATAAATCATCATTTAGAGCAGGCGGCACAGGCAATTTATTTACAGATGTTTTCTGATTCAAGTTGCTCTCCACGTGGAACATTGTCTGAATTAGTTGAATTTAAAAACGGGAAATCACGTCCAACCGAAAGTGGTAATATCCCAGTTTATGGAGGTAACGGTGTATTATCATATACAAATTACAATAATGTTGAAAATGCTGTTGTGATTGGACGTGTTGGAGCTTACTGTGGAAGCATTCATCTTGAAACGAGTTCCTGTTGGGTCAGTGATAATGCAATATTTGCAAAATCTAAACTAGGAGATATGGAATATTTTGATTATTTTCTTCTCAAGAGCTTATCATTGAATACCCTACACATTGGAACAAGTCAACCGCTTCTAACACAAGGGATATTAAATGCTATCGAAGTTCATGTTCCTGAAGTGAAAACCATAAAACACTACAATTATGTGGTTTTACCCTTATTTAATCGTATTAAAAATGCTTTAAATGAAAATACCTATCTTGCTACTCTGCGTGATGTGTTGCTTCCACGCCTAATGTCCAGTGAGCTTTCCGTCGCTGATATTGCTACTAAATGATAAATTGTCACCTTCTCATATTTTTTACATATAATACCAAAAGGAGGTCAACCCCATGCCTTACACCGAAGCCGACTACGAAAACGCAATTATCGAAGTATTCCGTGACATTTTAGGTTACAATTACGTCTATGCCCCAACCTTAGCACGAAATGAATACACCAACCCTCTCTATACGCTTGAACTTCATAATGCTTTAAAGCGTATCAATCCCACACTCTCAATAGTTGCTATTTACGATGCTATTTACAAGCTTCGTAGTTTCGAAGGTGAAACGATTTTGCAAAAGAACATCCAGTTTATGAACTACTTACAAAACGGCATCTCAGTGAATTATTTTGAAAAAGACGAAAATAAATTCGCTCTGGTTTACCTCGTCGATTATAAAAACATTGAGCGAAACTCATTCACCATTGCAAACCAGTGGACGATTATAGAAAACAGCAAAAAACGCCTGGACCTCATTGTATTCCTCAATGGCATGCCTTTGGTGATTTTCGAGTTAAAGTCGCCCTCTCGTGAGGAAACTGACTCTAGCGAAGCGTTCCTTCAGTTGCGCAATTATATGCACGAGATCCCTTCCCTTTTCATTTATAACGCATTCTTAGTCATGAGCGACCTTGCTGTTTCTAAAGCTGGAACTTTAACATCTGATGAGGATCGCTTTATGGAATGGAAAACAAAGGATGGCAGCTATGAAAATACACAGCACGCTGGATTTGATACTTTCATTGAAGGAATGTTCGATAAATCACGGTTTCTGGACATTATTAAAAATTTCATCTGCTTTTCTGGGAATATGAAGATACTTGCTGCGTACCATCAGTATTTTGCAGTGCGCAAAGCAATTGATTCTACATCGCAAGCGACTAAAACAGATGGAAAGGGCGGTGTGTTTTGGCATACACAAGGGAGCGGCAAGTCACTATCCATGGTATTTTATGCTCACCTTTTGCAGGAAGTGCTGAATTCGCCAACCATAGTAGTTTTAACAGACCGTAATGATCTTGACGATCAGCTCTTTATCCAATTCACTAAATGCGCAGAGTTTCTACGTCAAAAACCAGTACAAGCCAAGAATCGCATCAACTTAAAGGAATTGCTCGCCGGACGACAAGCAAACGGAATCATATTTACTACGATGAAAAAGTTCGAAGAATCCTCAGAAGCTCTCTCTGAACGTCAAAATATTATCGTCATAGCAGATGAAGCACATCGCAGTCAATACGGGCTTGAAGAGAAGGTAGATGCTAAAACAGGTCGCATCATCCTTGGAACTGCAAGGATCATCCGAGATAGCTTGCCAAAAGCCACTTATATTGGTTTCACCGGTACACCGATTTCTAATAAAGACCGTTCCACCATAGAAGTATTCGGCAATTATATCGATATTTATGATATGACTCAAGCTGTAGAAGACGGTGCAACACGACCGGTTTATTATGAGAGCCGAGTTATCCACTTAAAATTAGACGATAAAGTCTTGCAGCTTATCGATGCTGAATACGATATTATGGCACAGAATGCTGAGGAATACATCGTTGAGAAAAGCAAAAAGAAGCTTGGACAGATAGAAAGCATTCTCGGTGCAGATCAAACCATAACTGCTCTGTGTGAAGATATCATAAAACACTATGAAGATAACAGGCAAAATGAGCTTACAGGTAAAGCGATGATAGTGGCTTATTCTCGCTCTATTGCCATGTCTATCTACCATAAGCTTCTGGAGCTATGCCCTGAATGGATAGAAAAAATTGGTGTTGTAATGACTGGAAATAATAAAGATCCTGAAGAGTGGCATAGCATAATTGGGAACAAAAGCTTTCGTGATAAGATGGGAGAAAAATTCAAAAATGACGATGATCCACTGAAAATCGCTATTGTCGTCGATATGTGGCTTACTGGTTTTGATGTGCCAAGCCTTGCCACTATGTATTTTTATAAACCAATGTCTGGACACAATTTGATGCAGGCAATCGCTCGTGTTAATCGCGTCTATAAAGATAAAGAAGGCGGTTTAGTTGTGGATTATGTTGGAATCGCTTCGGCATTAAAACAAGCTATGAACGACTATACAAGCCGTGATAAAAACAATTACGGTGATACAGATATTTCTAAAACTGCCCTGCCAAAGTTCATTGAAAAATTAGAAGTCTGCCGAAATATATTCTATGGATTTGATTATTCAGGTTTTATTAAAGATAATGCGACAAATCTATCCCGGGCTAAAGCAATTAGCGGCGGTGTGAACTTTCTTTCAGGTGCCAGTAATGAAAACTTAAGAGAACTGTTTGTTAAAGAAGCATTGCTTCTACATCAGGCATTGTCACTCTGTCGTTCTTTACTTAATTCTGATCAGCGATTTGAAGCAGCTTTTTTCGAAGCAGTTAGGACACTCTCGACCCGGATTATAAGCGAGGATAAACCTCTATCCCTTACAGAAATCAATAACCATATCAATGAACTGTTAAAAGCAAGCATTAAGAGTGAAGGTGTAATCAATTTGTTTTCAGACGTGAATACTGGATTTTCTATTTTCGACTCGAAGTTTCTTGATGAAATCTCCAAGATAAAAGAGCGAAACCTTGCTGTAGAAATTCTGAAAAAACTCATAGCCGAGCAAGTATCAATATACAGGAGGACAAATGTAGTAAAATCAGAGAAATTCTCTGAAATTTTATCCAGATCAATGAAAGCTTATTTGAATGGTATGATCTCTAATGAAGAAGTCATCATGGAACTCTTAAAAATGGCAAAGGATATGACCAGTGCAAAGGAAGAAGGTAATGAACTTGGTCTATCAGATGAGGAGCTGGCTTTTTACGATGCATTGACTAGACCGGAAGCTGTTAAAGATTTTTACCAAAATAAAGAACTCGTAGCTATGTCTCGGGAACTTGCTGATATGCTTAGAAAGAATCGAACCATCGATTGGCAAAAGAAGGAGTCTGCTCGGGCTGGGATGAGGCGCATGATTAAGAAATTACTTAAGAGATTTAATTATCCTCCAGAAGGAATGGATGATGCTATTACTACTGTTATAGAACAATGCGAAATGTGGACAGATAACCAAATATAAAG
>WQUF01000127.1 GCA_009785875.1 Oscillospiraceae bacterium
TAATTGCAAGAGGCGCATATCTTTCTGGTATACCAGGGCTGAATGCAATACTAGAGGATCCATAAAAAGCCCAAAGAACCAAAAGTATGCTTTCCGACAAGGTAACCAATTGTTCATTGTTACAGATATGAAGGACACCAGAGGGGAACATGATCTTCTTTTTGCAAAAATTGTAAAATATATACATATAACCATGAAATTTTTGGAAAAGTTTTTTTTATTTGTTAGTAACATTTTTTTCTAAAATGTTGATTTTGGAGTTTATAAAATAATACCATATAGATATAATCATTTAATTATGTACAAATTTTTCAGCGTGGAATATAATATATATAAGAAAGGTGGTTTAATATGGAACCTGTTCATAAAATTACTGACAATGTTTATAAGAAAGTCTTTGACGAACCAGAGATGATTGTAGATTTCTTAAAAGACTTTATTCCAATAGAAATATTAAAGCATGTAAAACCAGAAGATATAGAGGATATAACTGAACGGTTTTTACCACTTTTTTCTGATAATAAAGATTCCGATACAGTTAAAAAAATCAGATTGCAGGGTGACAAACCAGTATTTTTAATAGGAATTATAGAACACGAAAGCGAAGTTTTACGATGGTTCTTAAACTTTTACAATATATTACATATGTTTTATCTGATTTTGTAAAAGAAAATGATAAAAGATATAAAGAAGAACTAGAAAAAACAGGTAGGACGAAACTAAAGTTAAGCAATTCAAAAGATTTTAAGTTGCCACCAGTATTACCAATAGTTTTTTATGATGGTGGGACTACAAAATGGACTAGTAGCTTAAACTTTTTAGATAGAACAGAATTATCTGAAATTTTTTATAAATATATACCAAAGTTTGAGTATGAACTTGTGGACTTGAATAAATATAGCTGGAATGATTTGGTAAAATTAGAAAATTTACTTTCATTCATTTTTTTAATGGATAAAGTGCATAAACCAGAGGATTTAGAGCTTTTGAGTACATTACCAAAAGACTATTTAAATAAATTAAATCTAAATATACCTGATCATTTACTTAAACTTGCAGCTGACTGTATTAGTATGCTTCTTAGAAAGGTTGACATACCAAAAGAAAATATAGATGCCATTACAGAGAAAATCTATAAGAGGAGGTTTGTTGATATGTTTAATGTACAATTTTCGATTAAAGATATTCGAGAAGAGGGAATAAAAGAGGGAGAAAGAAAATCTTCTATTGAGATGGCACGGAAGCTTTTGATCAAAGGCATATCAATAAAAGATATTGTTGATGTCACTGGTTTAGATGAGGAATTCATTGAAACACTAAATAATTGATCATTTAATACAAAGAGGTAATGGTATTTCAAAATAAATTTGCTTTAATTTTTAATAGGTCAAGTTTTAGTTATCCAAATTGTGTTTTGATCAATGCTTTTTTATAACCTAAGCTAATGAAGTATTTTTTAATCAGTTTCGCTTTAGTTTTTATTGTTTCCAATTAAGTAATATGCCATATGCTTTTTAAAGTATATGCCATTGCTTTATTTGTTAGCGCAAAATTTTTTTAAAATAGTTTTGCGCTAACACTTTTTGTTTAATTTTGATGATGTATTTATGTACAAAATTTATTTACATTGCTTAGCTTTTGAGGTAAAATTTAACAATATATGGATGATATAGATTTATATATTGATTTATAGAACACTTTATTAAACATGCGAGGAGGAAAAAATGTTTATGAAATCAATAAAAAGATTATCAGCACTACTAATGTGTGTTGCATTGATTACCATCAATACAATTACAACATTCGCAGCGACTGATATGGCTGTTACTACAAATTCATATCAGGCACAACAAGGTACCAAATGGTGCTGGGCTGCATCGTGTGTTTCAATATTGTCTGCAAGAGGCATTAATACAAGTCAAAGTAGTTTTGTTTTTTCTTCAACAGGTAGCACAGCTAACGTAGGTCGAGATCGAAGCTTAACTCCAAGTGATTTAGCAAGATATAAAGTAAGTGCTGTGTATTCAGTATCTACTCTAAGTTTTTCCAGCATTCAATCTTATGTAAATGCAAATAAGCCCATATATGCCTCCATTGATTGGCGTATAGGCGGTGGTCATTCTGTTGTCATTTCTGGTTGGGATAAAAATCAACAGACATTAAAACTTATGGACCCTGGAATTGGATGGGTATATTGTTCTTACAGTACATTTACAACTAATTACCAGAATGCTGGAAAATGGGTATCTAATACTCATTTGTAAAAATTTTATGGAGGATTATTGCAATGAGAAAAATGCGAATTGTTTGTTCATTATTATTAACCTGTTCAATATTGTTGCTCTTGAGTTTATCTGCTTATGCATCGCCTAATACCGGAAAAGGTCAACTAAAAATATTAAAAGGAACGATATCGCCTGGAACAATCAAGCAAGTTGCTGATTCAGTTCCAAACATATATAAAAATGAAGTATTACCTATAGTACAGGCTCATAAAAGCGATTTATTGACCACACCGCTTACGGATAGCGATCTTGTAAATGTAACATTCTCAAATCCAATTTCGGTCTTTTCATCGAAGACAAAATATTTAAAAAATGAAAAATTTAAAGATAAATTAACCCTTGTTTCGTGGCAGATTATTGTTTATTTTAAGGGTAATCCTGTAATAATATTCGATACGAGTAAAACTACAGGGCAATATCATATGAATTTTATTCTGAACCAGAATGTTGCTAATTCATATAAGAAAGCCATGAATCAATTAGGTGCAACAAATGTTTCGGTCTTACCAGTTGGATCTGACACATTTTTGGCTGATGATAATGACAATGTTGCTTTTGTAGAACCAGCTAATAGTAATGCCACACGTCCGCTCACGAATTTTAAAAACCTTGACAACGCTGTAAACCAACAAATTATGAAAGCTCAAACTAATTCAGTTGATGGTGGAGGAAGCATTGTTAACTATTTATATGGGAATCAGAATAGTATCACTGATAAGGCACAATCAATAAGCACAATGAATTTTATTTTAGGTATAATGAGTACTGTTGTTCTTATTATAGGAGCGATATTTTTTACAATAAAGCTGAATGAAAAAGGGAAATCAAGATAAACTTAATTATAAAAAAAGAGCAATGTACTTTCATTGCTCTAAACATGGTTCAATTTCTATTCTTTCAAAATCTTTTTCATTAAAATAGCCATCATTAAAATATTTTAAGTATTTAATCATAAAATCAACGGGAAGGTTTAGATAATTTTTAATAAATTCTATCTCCAGATTAAAAATATATGGCTTTATATTTTCAATAAAATCTTCTAAATTCCAATTGAACCTCTTTACGATTTTTAATAAGCTAATTGCTCTTAATTCGTTTTTAGGAATAGAAAAATCCACAAAATATACTTCTTTGTTGCTATAAGAAAAATACATATTGTCAATATCAAAATACTGAATGATTTTAGGATAACTATTCACAGATAGTTCTTTATAAATATTATCGATATTTTCTAAATTTTTGTTTAATATTTCATGAAATTTAAAATAATTCCTAATAAATTTTTCCTCAATATTGTTTTTAAAAACCTTATCTGATATTTCAAAATACTTATTTTCAAGCAATAGTTTATTTCTATAAAAATCATCTAAAAATGTATCATTTTTTAAAAATCCTATGGGAGCATTGTTACATACTTTAAAATACATTTTAAATGCATTTATAAGTTCTCTTTTGTGATTCTTGTCATTGATGTTGACCTTTTCTCCTTTTGGGAAAGATAATAAATAAAAATTGCTCTGAGAAATTTTCCCATTAATCGTTCTCACTAATTCAGAGGAATTCTTAAAAATAACTCTGAGATTATTAAAATAGTTAATGTATCTTTCTAAATCCCTGGGATCTTCATTTAATGATTTTAATAAATAGTTATTTCCATTTGTATCGGTTAAAAAAAAGCCATTTCTATAAGGGTAAAATTCGCTTATAGAAATATTCCAACCTTGGAAAAAATAATCAGTAAAATTTAATTTAAAAATATTCATACAAAGACTCACCATCTAAAAGCAAAGCATTCTTAAATTTATCTATATGTGTATTTTGTACATAATATGCTGGATTTTCAAAATATCTTAATGTATGCTTTATATATTTTGAAGGATAAGATAGCATTGTCAAAATAAAATTTTCACTAATAGACGATAAGCCTTTTTCGCTGCAAAAATATTCAATAAATTGTATTAGATCATTAATTGAAATTCTTTTCTTAATTTTGCTTAAGAATTGAATGATATCCATCTCTAACATGTTATAACCGATTGATTTTATATCCTTAATTTTTATCTTTTCATCCATATATAAATTATCATAGCTTACTTTACCCAGTGCAATTTCTTTTCTTAACATTGATCTTTTTATGAGAACTTTATATTTTGAGTGCCTTAAGTTATCACAAGCACGGTCAGCTTTATCAATATATTCGGCAGCAGAACTTAAAATCAATTCCTCATATTCGTTTTCAGGACCATTTTCTAACAATTTAGCGTATTGTCTTTTTAACAGTTTTAAACTCTTATAAAAGTGTTCGGGCTTTTTCCATACAAAACTCTTAAAGGTATAAAAATATTTAGGGTCATAATTATTCAGTATCTCTTGAACTTTTATAATAAGGTCGATGTGTTCTTTGATTTCCTCATTTGAATAAACTAATTTTTTAAGTCTTAAAATATTTTTTACGACGATGACATTATTAGATTCTAGGTAGTTTATAAAATCCACCTATAGACCATCCCCTTTTATAAGCATATTAATAAACTCATTTTTATCATCTAAGTCATTTAGAAACCTTAACAATCTTTTTATGAATACTTCTTCCTGCCAAGGAAGCTTTTCAATAAAATACTGAAGTCCAATTTGCCAGTAGCTTTGCGGAAATTCCATAAAATTGCACATCACAATTAGCTCTCTATAGTCTATCTTTATAAATTTTGAATAAGTGTCGATGACTTCATATGCTTTAGAAACATCCCAATATCCATATTTCATGCATCTAAGTATAAGACTTGCTAGATCATGAAGGTGAGTATCTAAAATGCAGTAATCAAAATCGATAGTATAGACTTTCTCATTATCGATTAAAATATTGTGATTTGCATAATCGTGGTGGCAGAACTCTCTATACTTAACGTGCTCTTTCATAATATTTATATATTCCGATGAAATTAATTTATCACAAGCATTTATACCAATATTAATAGCTTTATCAACATTTTCTAAATAAATTTTTTCAAATTCAGATTTATTGTTGTTTTTTAATGCCAATTCTTTAAATCTTTTAAGCTGTTCAATTTTATTTAAAAAATCAGGTATCCACTTAAACCAATTGTTTATATTTGAAATAAAGTCAAATTTTGAATTAAATCCTCTACTAGACAAGTGAATATTAGCTAGATTTTCTGTTGCCATTTTAAGATCTATGGGGTTAAAATAATTGCACAACCTTCCTTCTACAAATTTTGACAGATATGCATCTTTATGGTCAATAGAGATATACTTAAGACCATCCAATGTGCTTATTATTTTAGGTATGCTGTTAAACCCATTGTCATTTAAATGATCGAAGACCTCAAAAATAAAGAGAAATCTATCATGAGTTTCATTTACAGTTTTTAAAATAAAAAATTCATTACCGTCGAAAATTTTATATATATTTTTTATTTTTTCATAGCTTTTAGGGACAATACCATATTTTTCAAATACTATATTTTCTAAATCCAAGATTCATCCTCCTGAATAAAATCTCTATATTATAATCATATGTTTTCTTTAAAAAAAATTGACAATTATATCAGTAAATTGTTCATAAAAATTATTTAAATTAGTAATATACTTAAGAGTAAAAATCTATAATATGGTATGAGAGTATTTTTAGGAGATCCTATATATGAAAATTGCCTTTGATGGACGGGGAATAAACTGGTATTCCGGTACAGGAATTGGAACATATAGTTTAAATATATTAAAGAACTTATTAGAAATTGATAAAGAAAATAGTTATCATATATTCTGGTGTGGCGGAAATTTTGAAAAACTAAACTACCACAATACAAGCTTCATATTTAGTTCAAAAAAGCAGTATAAATTTTTTGAAAATTTTTATTTTCCTCAATATATAAATACAAATTTTCTTGATGTATATCATTTGCCACAGAATGGGCTTGGATTAAATGAAAATATATTAGCATATAAAGTAATCACATTACATGATATAATTCCATATACTATGCCAGACACGGTAGGGAAAGGATATCTCAGTAAATTTATTGAAAATATTCCTAAAATCATAAAACTTGCAGATGCCATAATAACTGTTTCAGAGTATTCAAAAGAGGATATTTGCAGATTTTTCCCATATTCTCATGATAAAATTCATGTAATCCCACTTGCTGCAAATAGCAATTTTAAAAAACACAGAAAAGACTATTGCAAAGCGTACCTCTCTGAGATGTTTAAAATAAATAAAGAATTCATTTTATATGTTGGAGGATTTAGTCCAAGAAAAAATGTTCCTATATTGATAGAAGCTTTTTCAAAGATTAAGAATGAGCTTAAGACTCCTCACAATCTTGTAATAGTAGGGTCCCATAAAGATCAAATACTTCAGCTTGAACAATTAGTTTCAGCACTCGGTATAGAAGATGACGTGATTTTTACAGGTTATGTTTCAGATGATGAACTTCCTTTATTTTATAGTGCTTGTGATTTATTCGTTTATCCATCGCTATATGAAGGATTTGGACTTCCTATACTTGAAGCTATGAATTGTGGAGCACCTGTTATTACAGTAAATTGCACTTCCATACCTGAGGTCTCGGGAGATGCAGCTATTTATTTTGATGGATGTGATGTATTAAAATTATCAAATGAAATAGTAGATCTAGTGAATGATAATACTAAGAAAATATTGTATTCAGAGAGATCCACTGAAAGAGCTAAGCTTTTTAAATGGGAAAAAACAGCTGAAAAGACAATGGAAGTTTATAAATTAAGTAACAATGAATAATGAATATTGAATATTGAATAATGAACAGTTATTGAGATTAAATCCAAAAACTTCGTTTTTGGATTTAATCTTAATACAATTTTTATTTTACACTATAGATTTCCTTTACAGCGATCATATTTACTCTTAAATTAAGCAAATTTTCGCAGACTATATCTCCAATTTTCACAGGTGTCCCTACATTTAATCCTCTTAAAGCTTTTGAACACTCAATCCACAGCTTTTTATCTATAGGTTTAGTCGATCTTATTGGAACTACATTTTGATTTCCACACTTTACTTTTACATAAGTTGTAAAATATTCATCATCACTAAACAGCATATTTCCTCCTAATCAAACTCTTTGATCCTTCCGCTTAATACAAAAGAATTCTTCGATTCTTTAATTACTTCAGATAGTTTCTTATTCGTTTCGCTTGCGAGGATATTGGTAATAGCTTGAAGACAAGCAGAGCCACTGCAATATCCAGATGTAATTCCAGTTCTTCTCTTTATGCCTTCTATGGTCCTTGCACCAAGAGGTCTTCTTATTGAATCTATAATCTCTCCTAATGTGACTTTTTCACAAGAGCACACGATTTTTCCAAAATTAGGATCCAGTTCGATCAATGAATTGATTTCATCATCAGTCATAGTCTTGATATTGTAAGTGTCTCGCCTCTTATCTATATAGTCATTTCTGAGCTGACAGTTTAAATGTTTTATGATCAGATCTTTAATATTTAAAGCAAGCGCAGGAGCTATTGTTATAGATGCAAAGTTTTTCCCTGCAACCTTAATATAACCATAATCTATGTTATTGGTATCGATTAAGAGATCATTTTTATAGTATTCCCAAGTGTAAATATTTTCAACATCTTCTCGTTTAAAGTTTTTTAAAAGAGAAAAACATATGCCTAGTATTTGCTCAGTATCCATTTTTAAGATGCTCTTTATGCATATTTTTGTGTTTCCTTGGAAAGTCTTATAAGCATAGATCCTCATGTCTGTATATAATTTAAAGATAACTTTATTTGTACCTAAATTAAAGCTTTTTTTTGTATATACATAATAGCTATAAGCATTTTTAGCTTCTTCCTTTTTAACATCCCATTTAAAGTATAATTTTTTTACTGTATTTATTATAACAGGAGCAGTATACTTGCTTTTGTTAGTTTTAATCTCAAATTTCTCGTGGACTTTTTTAATGGTCTCAGCAGCTTCACCGAACTTAAATTCAACACCACCATTATAAAATGCTGTTTCGGCATAAGATAAAGTTAAATCATAAGGCTTAACAATAGCAGTATTTAAAAAATGTACTCCTTTGCTGGAAGAAAATTTTAAAATTTTATCGTATTCTTTTGCTTCTTCATTTTGAAATTTGAGTATATCAAATAGATTATTCTGTTTCGATATTTCGTAAATATCATCTAAAAGTTTTTCTTCATTTTCATCTGATGCAAGAAAAACAGAGCCTGTCTTTTTGTACGGAACATTGAATTTTTTTGCGACGGATTCCATCATTTGACTTCCTTGCTTAATAAGTTCATAATTTATTTTATCATAGTTTTCCATGCCAGAATAAACTATTGAAGAATTTGAAGATGCAGCGGTAATGGCAATATCATATTCAGATTCGATTATTGCTATGTTCAAGTTATATTTCGATAGTTCATAACCGATGGAACAACCAATTAAACCTCCGCCGATTATTATGATATCATACATCAAAGGTAAACCACCTCGCAGATATTTTCTTTAATACAATTTTACCAGAATGATAAAATAAAATCATCTAGTAATGGATAAATACTTCTCCACCATCTGGTACATTTTCGTAAAGCCATTTTGCATCTTCCATAGAAACTCTAATGCATCCATGAGAAACTGGTGACCCAAGCTTTTCCACTTCTGTTTCTATTATTTTTCCATTTTCATCCACTGGAGTAGAATGTATTAAGTAGTCTCCAAAAAACTGCAAATAATATTTAGCTCCTTCATTTAAGGATGTATTAAAAAAATCTTTCCCTCGAACCTGGATTTTAAATTTTCCAAGGGGAGTTTCAGTATTCTGATTTCCAAATGTCCCGGTGGAGCAAAGCATCTGTTTAATAAGATTACTACCATCATATATTTTTAAGTTTTGATTGGTTAAATCTACATTGATTAAATAATCACTTGCATAATCCAGCGTCTTTTTAAATGAAGATGTCTTTTTAACATATCCAGTTACACCTTCTGATTCTTCACAATAAAGAAAATCCCCTAAATCTTTATAAACAATCAATGGTTCATTTGATGAAAGAACTTTTAATACTTTGCTATCGCTGTTTGCTAGTTCATACATTTCAGTGCCATTTGCAGCTGTGTAAAGGGTCTTTAAAAAACAGGACTTTGAACTATACGCATATATATCATCATTTGCAGGAGCAGAAGCTGGAACAATTGCTTCAGTTGAATTTGTAATGCTGGTACTATTATCATATGATGTATTCATTGCAGCTGTGCTAAGCTTAAAGAAGTTAACATAGGTGTATATGGAAAGAAAGCTAGTAGCAACAACTAAAGTTACTAATATAAAAACTAAAATTTTTATTTTCATTTTATCACCCCATATGGAAATAATTAACAATAAAAAGATATTTATTCAAAATAATTTTTTTATCAAGTTGAAAGATTAGATTGTAACATGGTACTATATTTGTAATATATTAATTGAGGAGGTAAATTGTGAAAGACTTAATTTGTATTGATGAGTGGAAGATAATTCAGAAGAATTTCGATAAAGAAAATAATAGAATTTATGAAAGCCTTATGAGTACTGGAAATGGCTATATGGGAATGCGTGGAAATTTTGAAGAAAGCTATTCTGGAGATTCTTTGCGTGGAAGTTATGTCGCTGGAATTTATTATCCTGATAAAACACGGGTTGGATGGTGGAAAAATGGCTATCCGGATTATTTTGCAAAAGTTTTAAATTCCACTTATTTAATAGGAATAAAAATATTTTTAAACGATTTTGAGTTAGATTTAAATACTTGTACTATTAAAGATTTTTATAGAGAACTCAATATGAAAGAAGGATATATAAAAAGAAGCTTTATCATTTCAAAGGATAATAATGAAGTAAAATGCGATGTAATTAGATTCGTAAGCATGGACATAAAGGATATGATCTGCATAAAATATGATATAACTCCTTTAAGTGACGATTTAAAGGTGAGCTTTATACCTTATTTAGATGGAGATGTTAGAAATGAAGATTCTAATTACGACGAAATATTTTGGAATGAGATTGCAAGGGGGTTTAACGATTCTGGCAGCGCATATTTAACGGTTCAAACAAAAAAGCTCGATTTTTTTGTAACATCGACTATGGATATAAAATTATTCTTAGATGGCCATCAAAGGGAATTTAATAGCGATGATTCCAGCGATTATATGCATGTTTCTAAAAAGGTAGATGTGAATTTAAATAAAGATCACACTGCAAGTTTAGAGAAGTATGTATCTTTGGTTTCAAATAGATATACAAGCAAAGAAGATCTCATTACAAAAGGAAATGAAATATTGATTTCATCCATGGAAACAGGTTTCGATTCTCTCTTTTTAAATCATAAAAATAAGTGGGATGAAATTTGGGAGGATAGCGATATAATTGTAGAGGGAGACTTAAAAGCTCAGCAAGGAATTAGATATAATATATTCCAATTAAACTGCACATATACTGGAGAGGATGAACGCTTAAACATCGGTCCTAAAGGGTTTTCAGGAGAGAAATATGGAGGAGCTACTTATTGGGATACTGAGGCATATTGCATTAATTTTTATTTAAGTACGGCTCCTGAAAAAGTGGCTAGGCAGCTTTTAATCTATAGATACAGGCATTTAAATTACGCAAAAGAAAACGCTAAAAAACTTGGTTTGAAAGGTGCCCTCTATCCTATGGTCACTATGAATGGGGAGGAATGCCATAATGAATGGGAAATAACCTTTGAAGAGATTCATAGAAATGGTGCAATTGCATATGCTATATTTAATTATATCAGGTATACCGGAGATAAAAACTACTTAATTGAATATGGAGCTGAAGTATTGATAGAGATATCGAGATTTTGGGCTTCCAGGGTATCATTTAGCAAGAGGAAGAATAAGTATGTGATACTTGGGGTGACTGGTCCAAATGAATATGAAAACAATGTAAATAACAATTGGTACACAAATAAATTAGCAGCCTGGTGCCTTAAATATACTATGGAAGTAATAGATCTTGTAAAAGAAATGGATGAAAATGCATATAATATATTAAAAGAGAGACTTTCATTTGATGATGAAGAACTAAAAGTTTGGTCTGATATAGCACTCCATATGCATTTCCCTTGGATTGACGACCTTGGTATATTTGAACAGCAGGATGGATTTATGGATAAGGAAATCGTTCCTGCATCGAGTTTACCAAAAGAAGATTTACCAATAAATCAACACTGGAGCTGGGATAGAATTTTAAGAAGTCCCTTTATAAAGCAAGCAGATGTGCTACAAGGAATGTATTTTTTTGGCGATGAATATTCAATATGTGAAAAGAAAAAGCATTTTGATTTTTATGAACCTCTTACAGTCCATGAAAGCTCGCTAAGTCCTTGTGTTCATTGCATACTTGCAGCTGAACTGGGGTACGAGGAAAAAGCTTATGATCTGTATTTAAGAACCTCAAGGCTTGATTTAGATGATTATAATAATGATACTAGTGATGGTCTTCATATAACTAGTATGGCAGGCACATGGATGAGTTTTGTTCATGGGTTTGGTGGGCTTAGAGTGAAGAATGACTTGTTAAATTTATCTCCTATGATTCCATCAAATTGGATAGGCTATTCTTTTAGAATAATGTTTAGGAATAATTTAGTTAAAATATCTGTAACGAAGGAAAGCATTGAAATTGAACTACTAAATGGTAAAGGATTGAAAATTGTTATCTTTCAGAGTGAATATATATTGACAAATAATGGGAATACTAAGTTAAGGATAAAAAATTAAAATTTATTTAGAGTTTTTTATTATATATGAAATATAATATGATTATATGGCAAAACTATGATTGTAATAATATTGTACTGATTTATTTTGGTGCTAAGGGGCTGAATAATACTAATGGTTACATTATTGAAAAAAATTTTTCGAAAAAAAGATGATCCAGATGATTTTATATTGATGAATAATAATATTTTATACAATGATTTTATTATAAAAGAAAATGTTCATAATGACAAATTTATAAAGGCAAATAAGTTAGAAGCAAATTCAAACAAGCAAAATTATGAGGAAAATTTAAATAAGCAAAATTATAATATTGAGGAAAATTTAAATAAGCAGAATTACAGCAATGAGGAAAATTTAAATAAAAAGAATTATAGCACTGAGGAAAAACTACCCTTTGATCCTAATTTTGAACCACAACCTGTTATGGTGAAAGAAACAAACTATGACGGGTTTAAAAAACAAGCCCAAGCAAAGAATGATCCATATCAACCTGCCCAAGTAAAGAATGATCCATATCAACCTGCTCAAGTTAAGAATGATCTATATCAACCTGCAGATATAAATATGGTGAATATTCACGAGAACATAAAAGATGAGGTTGTGGATGAACTGGAGACTACCATAGTAGTTCAAGGGAAATCAAATGTAAATAAGGATCAAAGCAAGAGTGTTAATGAATATCCACTTAATAACAATCCATACATAAACAATAATTATTATAAATATGTCGATAAAGAAGCTTATGGAAATAATTTCAATGTAAAAAATAAAATGCCTAACCAAGATGATTTGTATGGTTCCTATGATAATCATAATGAATGGGCATATAATAGTTCTACATTTCCGAAAAACATTTTTACTCAAGCTAAAAAAAGTAACGAGCCACCAAATATTTTGCCTGTAAATATAGAAGCGAAAGAAAAATATGATATTGAAAGCAATTACAGTATGAGTCCTGAACTTGAAAGCACACAAAATTTGTCAATTTTGCAATTTTATAAAGATTTAAATCATTTTAAAGTTTTATCTGAAGATGAAAAAATTTTTTTAGCTGCTGAAAAAGCTAAGAATACCATTCATTATTTTATTAAAGCAATAAATAATCCTTCTAATCAAGATACAAATTTTAGCGTAAAAGCCAAAATAAGAGATAGCATGATAGAAGAAAATCTATGGATAAATAATGTTAGATACGATAATTTTATGTTTGAAGGGGTTTTAGGCAATTATCCAAAATCCATCAAAACTGTAAAGTATGGAGATATATTAAAAATAAATATCGATGATGTTATTGATTGGATGTTCGTTGAAAATAAAAGGCTGATAGGCGGATATTCTATCAGGGTCGCTCGTTCTTTGATGAATGAGCAGGATAGAGAAAGATTTGATAAGTCGTTATTTTTCTTTATCGATGAAGGTGATGATCACTTTAGAGAAGATCTATCCACTCCTGAAGGAGCTATAACCACATATGAAGAAGCATATAGAAGGCAAGATTTAAATATAATACTAAAATGCAAAAATTTTAAAGAAGAAGCCAAAATATATATGCTTAAAAAATTTGGAAGCTTTTTTTATGATGAAAAATCGTTAATAGATTTGCAGGAAAGTTTAAAGCTCTCATTCATTAAAAAAATAGAAATTGAAGGGTTTAAAGATATCGATTGGAAAAGACGGGCATTTACGAGAAGGGATTATATTGATGATAGTCTAGTCTTAGTTACTGAATGCATTTATAAAAATGATGGATCAAAAGGAAAGCTTAGATATTATGTATGGAGAAACCCAAATTACATGTGGAAGGTGCTTTGCGAGGAAAAGTAGCTTTTTGTGATAAAAGTTTTCACAAATTTATCATATTTATTACATATTTAGTACATATAAAATTCATATGGATTGTCTATAATTAAAATATAAGTAATGATGGTGTGAAAGAGGGTAAAGTATATGCCAGATAATTTTAATGATAATCCTAGTTATAATACTAATGATAATTCTAGTTATAATAATATATATGGATCAGTACCAAATAATGATAACAAAATAAATTGGACATATAGCTATAGCGATAGTAATTTTAATCCTTCAGGAAATTCAGAAATTAACCAAGATAGCAATGGTCTTAATAATGTAAATACTACAAGGTACAAAAAAGTTAAAGATAAAAAACATAATTATCTTGGTCAATTTTTAATGGTTTTAATTGCATGTATACTATGCAGTAGCATAGTAGGAGGAGTTTTGTTCACTAGTTTTTCAAGCAAAATTGACAAGCAAAATGCTATAATTCAGCAGCTATCAAGCAATAAAAACGTTACATCTCCCGTGATTGGAACATCGTATGGAACAGTACCTGATATTAGTGCTATTGTAGATGAAGTTTTACCATCAGTTGTTGGAATTAAGCTCGATATAACTATTAATCCATCTGGAAGCAGAAGGTTTTTTTCAATGCAACAGCAAGGAACTTTAGAAGGTTCAGGTATAGTTTTATCTCAAGATGGTTATATTGTTACAAATTATCATGTAGTTTCCTATGCTGATCCAGCTGCTAATACAAACGCAACAGTGGATATGGAAGTTCATTTAAACGATGGGACAATTGCAAAGGCTACTTTTGTAGGCGGAGATGAAGGTAACGATATAGCAGTTATAAAGGTAAATTTAAATAATTTAAAACCAGCTACTTTAGGCGATTCAACTATACTTAAAGCAGGAGAGACTGTAATTACAATAGGTTGCCCTCTTGGGCTTGAATTTCAGGGAACTGTAACTCAAGGCATAATTAGTGCTGCAAATAGAAGTGTTGACACTGGAAATGGCGTTATGAAGAATTTAATTCAAACAGATGCTGCAATCAATGAAGGTAATAG
>WQUF01000128.1 GCA_009785875.1 Oscillospiraceae bacterium
GATATGGGCTTATGGTCAGCCTTTACGAGTAAATGTTATTTAAATATAGATAGCATTGACGTATAAAGATTTTAATAAAATTTTTAATTTATTTTAATAATTTTATTATAAATCAGATCATAATTCCAATATAGGTTTAATTTTAAATCGGGTGTTTCAAAAAAGATCATATTTAGTTGACACATTTCTTTTTATAATAATCATAAAATCTAATAAAATCAGTGTATTTTAATGAGATCATAAAGCCTTGAGTGTCAACTAAATATGAAACACACCAATTTTAAATCCAAGAAACTTAAAGGATGTGAAATTTTGAGTCTTCTTATTAATTTAAAAGAATCAAATGATATTTTAAATGATATTTTTAAAAGTAGCGATGAGAGAGGTGATATGCCTTCTGTTTATTTTTACCGCTATATTGGGTTTAGTGATGAAAAAAGCTATATTGAAATATTAAAGGATTTAAATAAAAAGCTTGAAGGTTTAGGCTCAAAATACATTAGATTTATAGATTTAATACCTGTAAACGCAAATCCTGAATATACTAACAAAGTAATAAATATTTTAAAAACTCAAGGCAGAGATATTTTTAATCAAGGAATAGAAAAATTAGATACAGCGAACCTCTTAAACTTTACTAATTTTAGAGATATTAATTTAATCGCAAAATCAGCATTAAAGCAAATATTAAGTCTATATTATACAAATGAAACAAGCTTAAATTTAAGCATTGCAGTGAATTTTATTTGCAAACTATTGATATGGTGTAAGGATATATTAAGTAAATTATTCATATTAAACAATAAAATCATCCCTAAGATAGTGTATTTTGGGAACATCAAAAAGCATGAGATATATTTTTTGCTTTTAATGTCCCAGTGCGGATGCGATGTACTCTTTATGAACAGCATTTCTGATTGTGATTTTGATGCTATAGATAAATATGGTAAATACACAAAGAAAATTGAATTTTTAAAAAGGGGATTTATCGACTTAGGTCCTGTATTTTCAAATAAAGAGATTCCCCATGAGATGCCTAAGCCCAAGATACTGGAATCCACTAAAGATCTTAAAATTGAAAAAGAACCTTCTTTAAAAGCTATACTCATAAAAGACACTACAGACCTATTTAAAAACTTATTAAAACCGCTTTCTTCCAGAATTGAATTCGTTCAGAAGCCATCTTTGATAATACCTGTGTTTTTTTATGTGTATTTAGGCGTTAATGAATTAGATGACGATTCCATAGGGGCTTATAAAAATGATCTGTTTAAATTAGATAATGACTTAAAATCTACAGATAATGGTTATATTAATTTTTCAAGCATACCTCTTGACAGTTATTCAAACCTGTATAGCAGAGTACAGAATATCGAAAGTGGTCTTTCATATAATGAAAATCACATGGAACTACTCTTAAAAAGATTTTTAGATTTAAGGCTCCTCCCTGAAACTAAAGAAGTTTTATTAAATAATGCTATAATAAATGGTTTCGTTAAAACTTGCAGGCTTTTTTTAGAAATTGAAGAAAATAACAACATCACTAAGGCTAAAAATTTTTTTATAAAGCTTATAATTTGGATAAATGAATATTTTCCAAAGCTATATAAAAATTTAAATTTTAGTGCAAATCCTAAGATTTTGTTCTTTGGCAATATAAAACTCCAAGAATTGCTTTTTTTGGTTTTTTCGTCATCTATCGGCATAGATATAATTTATGTAAGTCCAAGCAATGATTTACCGAAAGAATTTTTGCTTTTTAAGAATAAGGATGATATCTTTGTAGAAATCAAATTAAAATGCAAAGCAATGCCTTTTGATTTTCCTAGATCTATTATACCAATTAGAAAATCTACTGAAAATTATAAGGTTCAAAGGGAAGTTCAAAATGTTATATTCGATGACAGCAATATCTCCCTTTTAAGACCGTGGCAATTTGAAAATAAAATAGTCAGACCTATAACATTAAAGTCCACATTTGAAGAAGTAAAAGTATTGATAAACGAGGAAGCTAGATTTCGTCCAGAGTTTTCCTATGATGCTACAAATATTTATATTCCTAATCTCTTTGTAAAGATAAGGGGAATTCACAATGATATAAATGAATATTGGTCAGATTTAAGGGTGTTCTTAAACTCACCTAATTCGAGGAATTTGTATTTCTTGGAAAAGTTTCCCTTCACTATGATAGATATAGGCGTAAATGAGAGCTATTTTAGCTATTTAATCGACGATCATAAAATAAATAGGAATAAATTATTTAGGGATAATTATTATAGATTTGGTTATTTAAAGACAGCCCTTCAAAATCTGATAATAGACAAAATAGATTATTTGATGAATTCAGACCACATATTTGTGCAAGAAAATAACCTTCAGTTCCAACTTAAGATAATAAAAACATTGTTAAATTTATCTCCACAAGTTATAAAAATGCTTGAATTGTTTGACTTTCCATTCATAGTGCCTAAACTCGTCATATATCATAAAAATAAAGAAATGTTTTCAATTTACGATGCAATAACCATAGCTCTGTTGAATTCTTGTGGCGCAGATATAGTAATCTTCACTCCAACGAACTACAACGACATAGAACCTTTTATAAAAGATTCTGCATATGATACATTTCAATTGCCAAAAGTGAATTTTAATTTAAATTTTAATTCTGCTGCAGTCTACTCTCAGCCAAAGAAATCTTTTTTTAAGAACATCTTTAAATAAAAATCAAAGGTGGCACTTTATCTCAAGGTGTCACCATGAGACTATTCTATATAATTAAGGAGCAAAAATGAACATCAATTTAGAAACCATAAAGGAATTTGATTTAAATAAAGAAATAGCTTCTATTGAGGAGAGTTTAAATTTATCTTCTGAGATCAAAGCTATAAGTAGGCAGCTTAGATTAAACGACTATAATTCCCTCTTTTCATTTGGTGTGAGCACTTCAAATGAGATTTCAAAGTTTTGCAATAAATCTATAAACATCCTTCGATCCGATAATACATCTTCTATAAATGATTTAACCGATAAATTATCAGGTTTTGTAAGCAAATTAGAACCTAAAGATTTTATCCCAAAAGATAAAGGATTGCTTTCTAGATTTACTAAAAAAGAAACCGATATCCCTCAAGATGAATTATACAAAAAATACACACCAATACTCTTCGAATCGAATAATTTAATAGTACAAGTAAAAGTCTTTCAAAACAATTTAAAGAAATCAAATGAGAATTTATTTAAGCTTTTTCAAAACAGCTTAGCGTATTATGCTCAGATCAGAAAATATTCCAAGGCGTTAGAGCTTTTCAGGGATGATATAGATGTAAAAAGCAATGCTGAAGATAATTTTAAAAATATGATGGACAAGAGGCATTATAATCTTAAATTAGTTGAAAACATAACGCTTCAGCAGACTGTTTCGATAAAAAATGTAATATTTAACAATAATTCTATAGCAGACAATATGGATTCATTTTATATAGCTACAATACCACTATTAAAACAATGCATTTTAAATTCAATCACGTTAAAGAAGCAATCTATAAGGTCAAAGCAGGATGATCTCATTAAAAAGCAAATCGATGATGTATTAGAAGCTAACCCTTCTTTAAATGAAAAGCTAAAAAAAGCCTTTATCAATCAAGGTGATTTTGATAGGGAAACACTCCTAAAAACCATAGAGATCTTAAAAAGCGGAGTGAAAGAGACAAATATTTTAAAAGAGAAAAAAGAAAAGGAAATAGAGGATGAATCGAATAAGATCACAAAATTAAACGATGAAATAACATTAAGGCTTAATTAGTAAAATTTAAGCCTTAAGTATAATCATCTTTTCTTATTTTAATTTCATTAAAAGTAAATTCTATTGAATCTTGGATTAAATCCATAAGTTCATTAAAAGTTTCCTGCATCTTTTCTCTATCGCTAATATATTGAATTTTAACGTTCCAGGAAGGATTGTATTCATCATCGATATCAGAAACAATAAAACCTTTACCCTCAAATCTATCGTATGGAAATACATCATAAATAGCGGAATATTCCCAATCCTCTACATCTTTATCGACATCAAAATAAAGGTTCACATATTCACCATCATAAAAGAATTTTTTTATGTATTCATCGTTTTTTAAAGAAAAAGAGCCTAAGTCGCCTTTATAGAGTTTTGTAACTGGGTCTAATTCCATTAAAAGTAAATTATCCATAGTTAAAATCTCCTCTGGTTTTTAATGCTGCATTCTTTGCATATCACATCAAAAGATGCTTCATTGCAATGATAATTCATCTCTATTCCATCCCTCACCTTTAAAATCCTATAAGCTTCTTCAATAGGGCAATCAATCTCTATATCTTTTTTACAGGTTACGCATTTAACAACATGCTTATGGTTATTTCTTTTAAAAATATAGCCGTATTCTTTGCTGTCAAGATATATTTTTTCTATAATATTAAGCTCACAAAACTTATCAACAGTCCTATAAATAGTTGATAAATCCATATCTAAACCCTCATGCTTAACATAATCTAATATTGCGAGTATTTTACAAGGTTCATCGTTACCTAAGAAAAACTGTAGAATTATTGATCTTTGTCTTGTATTCTTAATATTATATTTTTTTAGTATCTCATCAACTTGCAATATTATCACCAACTTTTTAATTAATTTAATTAAATTATATCATATGTAAAAGCCTTAGCAAGTTATTTGCCAAGACTTTCGAGACTAAGAATGAGAGCTATCGATTAGTAATTCATTCACTTGTGCAACTGTCATATTATATATTGATGCAATGTTTTCAAGTGGTATATTAAATTTTATCATACCTTTAATGCCTTCCTTAATGCCTTCCTTAATGCCTTCTTTAATGCCTTCTTTAATGCCTACTATTTTTCCTTCTTTTACACCTACTTCAAAGCCCTCTTTTGTAGCCTCATCTTTGACCCATTCCTCTCTTGCATTTCGGTCAGCTTCGAATTTTTCTAACAAATCTACCATTTCCTTTTCCTCCTTTTCTAAATTTGCATAATCGACGATTTCAGCTGCACGCTTAATATATTCTGGCGCATTGTCACTAATTTCTTTATCTAAAAAATAATCACGCCAATAGCCCTGATTATCTGTAAAAAAATTAGTTTTCTTATATTCGAAATATCCAACTTTGCACTCTATAGGAAAGCCTTTTGCATGGTATCTGTCCCACATTTCGAATATTCTTAGCCCATCTAAATCCTCCATAAACATTGGATACCCTATTATATTTATAGAATAAATAGGTTTAAGTGATCCGTATTTTCCATCTTTATAATTATCGACATATGTTTCAAATGGATAGAATAATGACCTTTCGTAAAAATTTTTCGATTCTCTTACCTGTAATTCACTTACAAAATTAGCATTTCTATTATCTAAAATTATATTAGCAGATATATCTTTAATCGTTTGTTGAAATGCTGCAAGTTTATTTTCGTTTACCAACTTTATATATGATTCTATAGAGTATGGTTGTTTAAATAATATTTCCTTGATATCAAGACCTAATACATCTTTTGCTAATCCAATAATCGATTCGGCATTCCCCTCGGACGTAAAAGCTTTTTTGAATGCTAAGTCATTAGTACGACTAATCTTTTTCATTTTAATACCTCGATTTTTACTCATAATATTTACTATCTCATATATGTTATTTCTTCTCTTTATATTTATTATCTCAGATCTGTTATTTTTTTTCTAGACTTATCCACAATTTTTCCGCAAGCTATTTCCTAAATTAAAAAAATATCCGCTGACAAAGTCAGCGGTTTTCCATTTTACTAGTTTTTAAATTTAAAATCCTTTAGCTTATCTCTTAATTGAGTTCCTAGATTCTGGGACATGCTATTTGAATCTACAAAATTATCAATCTTTTCTTTTGGTGCTTCAACTGCATCCTTAATGGTAAGAGAGATTTTTTTCGTTTCATTGTCCATAGCTAATATTTTAACCTTAACTTTATCATGTACAGCGAGAGCATCAGATACTTTAGTGATGCTTTTATCAGATATCTCACTTATATGAACAAGTCCAACTATGTCTTTTTCAATTTCAACAAGAGCTCCAAAATTGAGAAGTTTAACGACAACTCCATCAAATACATCGCCTGGTTTATGAGATGTATAAAAGTTTTGAGCTGCATTTTTTGCTCTCTTTTCCCTTTCATTTGCTTCAATTTCTTTTCTGGAGAGGATTATTTTATTTCTATCTTTGTTAAATTCGATGACATTTAAACTGATGGTCTTTCCAACATAGCTATTTAAATCCCTATTTTCTCCCAGTTGAGATTGGGGAATGAATGCTCTAAAACCATCGATATAGGTTATGAGACCTCCTTTCACTACGTTTTTAACCACAACATCCAATATTTTTTTTGAATTTTTATATTCTTCAAGCCTCTTCCAAATCTCTACATTATCAGCCTCTTTTTTAGAAAGGCGAACAT
>WQUF01000129.1 GCA_009785875.1 Oscillospiraceae bacterium
TTATAATTTTTTCTTCAGACTTAGCCCCCTTTTTATATAAACCATAGGGCTCGAATGTTTCCTGCGCTAAAGTTAATGCTTTATTTACTTCCATGAATTCATCTTTAACTTTTATGTCTTCAGGTTTAACATAGTGAAAAATATAGGGGCGTTTTAGTTCAAATGCAAAATATTCGCTATCGTAGATTTTTTTATTAAACAACATGAGATCATCTCTTAAATCTGTGCCGGTTAATACAAAGAAAAGGTCCTCTAAAGTAAATCCCATGGTATTTATATAATTATTCTGCAAAAATTCCCAAAGCTCTTTGATGTCATCTTCACCTATGTCATCTATAGATTCAAAGTATTTATTTAAACTCTTTAGTGATTTTTTTTCTAGTTGCTTTCTTTTAGTATTTGTAAAATCAAAATTAAAATGATCCCCATTTTCTGGTACATTGGTTTCACCAAAATGCTCCTTTTGAAATGCAGAAGATACTTCAAAGCAGGATTCTGGAGATCCATGTACAAAAAAAGTTTTTTTCGGAGATAAGCTATGAGCAGCTGCCAGGATTTGAGATTTATCTGCGTGAGCTGAAAGCCCATACATGCCAATGCCACACTTTAAAGGAATGGTCTCATCTCCAATTTGAATGCTCTTATCTTCGTCATCATCGTCTGCTAAAGCTAAAAGTTTAGCTCCAGGTGACTCTTCATCTTGATAACCAGTTAAAGCTATAAAATTATTTTCTGATGCCGCTATATATTTTGCATAAAAGGTGCTAGGTCCGCCGGTTAGCATCCCTGAACTAGAAATGATGCACAAGCCTTCTTCTTTAGAGATTATCTCTTTTCTGGCAGATTCATTTCTAGGAACGGGGATTACATTTTCATTGTAAAAAATATCGATGCCTTTATAAATTCTCTTTGCATATCTTTCTTTAAGATAATTTGGATTTTTTCTGAAAACCCTGCAAATATCGTTAACCATACCGTCAACATATATTTTAAATTTAGGACAAGTGCCCTTTTGCATGGAGTTTATTAAAAACAATATTACCTCTTGAGCTCTACCAAGTGCAAAAGCTGGTATTAAAATTTTATTAGAAGAAGATACAACTTCAATTATTTTATTTAGCAGAGAATTAAGTTCTATCTCTCTATTATTATGCAGTCTATTTCCATATGTTGACTCAAAAATTCCAACATCCGGGCGAAGTTTTGGCACAAAAGCCCCATTAACAGCTATTTGATCAAATGTAGAAAAATCTCCGCTATAAAAAATGCTCCCTTCAGGAGAGACTATATATATAAAAGCAGCCCCTGGTATGTGACCTGCGCTATACATTGTTATCTTAATATCATAATTATCATTAAATGGATGTATTTCATATACTGGAGAATAGCATATAATCCTGTTTATCATATTTTGAACATGTATTTCAGAGAAAATAGGTATTTCTGATTCTCGCATGTCCATAATTTTTAAGCTATCATACAAGAGAACTTTTAGCAAATCCTTTGACATATGAGTCATGATGATTTTTGCATTTGGATACTCAGTGCTTATTATGGGCAGAGTACCGATGTGATCCATGTGAGCATGAGAAATTACGATTAGATCTACTCCTCCGAATTCTTTTATAAAATTTAAATCTGGAAGAGGGTCTTTTGACATCCTCATGCCGCAATCGAGCAAAATATTTTTATTTGAAATTTTAGTTAAAATGCAGCTAGCACCAACTTCTTTGGCACCGCCACAAAAATGTAAATCCATAAGTTAACCTCATAAATAAATAATCAAGATAATTATACCAAAAAAAAGAAAATTTTTCGAGAGTTTAAGATTACTCTTGTATTTAAAAATATTTTTAGGGAACAATAAAAAATTAAGCTTATACTATTATGGAGGAAAAACAATGAACAAAATTAGTTTAAAAAGCATATCTATAATCATCATGGTTTTAATTTTATTTAACACTTTTACCACCAATACATATGGAATGCATAAGGATTTTATGACAAAAGGCGAATTTATAAACCTTATCGATGAAGATCCTTTGGTAAGAAACGATAAAGATAACCTGAATTCCACTATATCAGGTAAAGAAGCAAATCTATATTTAAATAATATCTTGGGCTTTAATGATTTAAGAATGGTATCAAATGACTTAATCGAAAAAGAAAAGCTTTCCTATGAAGATGTTAAAGTATTCACCAAAGCACTAGAAATTGCAAGGATGTTCCCTGAAAGCCCATATGCTTTGATGAATAAAAGTTTAAAGGATGATTTTTTTGCCTATGAAAACAGAGAGTATCTAGCGACGGCAACCATCAATCGCGGGAAAAAGTCGGCATCCAGCTTTATCGATGTTGAGAAAAATGTGGAAGACATGCTATCTGAAGATCTGGGAAATATATTAAAATCTAAAACATTAGTGAAAAATTCAGATGAGTGGAAGATAAATGAATTGTATAAAATGTATATGGATAAAAATTCCAGGAAAGAATCTGTTTCAAAGCTTAAACCATATATAGATGAAATTAAATCTACTAAATCTATCGATGAATTTATTGCGCTATCAGAAAAATATAAGAATTATTTTGATTTTGAACCTTTTATAGATATAGATGCAGGCTCCGACGCAAAAGTCGATGCCTCAAAATGGGCTGTATTTGTATCTCCAAGTTCTTATAGATTGGGATCCATAGAGTATTACAAAGACGATGACAAAAATGTCAATGTGCAAAATGCTTATGTGGATTATATTTGCAAAATACTCAAATACATGGGAGAATCAGTTAATATCGAAAAAAGAGCGAAAGATATTTTTATATGTGAAAAGAAAAGATCTAAAATGGATTTTCCACAAGAATATTATGATGATATAAATATAAGATATGCAAAGTGTTCCCTTGCAGATATGCTGGAATATACTAAAAAAAGCCATGCGCTGATTATATCCGATGATCTTTTTAAGCTATTCAAAAAGATGAATATTTACTGCCCTAATATTGAATACATAAAGTATGTTGATAATTTATATGTAGAAGAAAACTTGCCTCTGCTTAAGGATTATGCTATTTTGAAAATTTATGATACATTTGCTAAGGTATTTGGAGAAGATGCAATTCTAATCCCTAAAGACTTAAATAAGGCATTGTATGGTCAAATAGGGGAAGATAAAAAAATAGAGGAAAGAGCTTTAACCTATGTCACAGAGAATATGAACCGTGCATATTCTAGAATATATGTTAAAAACCATGTTTCTAAAAAGACAAAAGAAGACGTGGTGAATATGGTGGAAAAAATAAGGGATAAATTTTGCGAGAGAATAAACAATCTAGCATGGATGACTTTAGAAACTAAAAATAAAGCTATGGAGAAATTGAAATCTATAAAGGCTTATGTCGCTTATCCTGAAGAAGGCGAAGTAGATTATGAAAAAACTTGTGATCTTAAATCAAAAGAAGAAGGGGGAAATCTCATAGATTGGACTCTGTCTAAAAAAGATCTGGAATATAGAGATTTTATAAAGGATCTAAAGAAAAGCGCAAAGCAAAATGTATGGAGAAATTTGAACACTTATATTGTAAATGCTTTTTACATGCCTTGTTATAATGCTATTGCAGTCCCAGCGGGAATATTACAAGCTCCATTTTACGATCCAAATTCTTCAATTGAGGAGAATTTAGGTGGAATAGGGTCTGTAATAGCTCACGAATTCACCCATGCTTTTGATAATAATGGAGCTAAGTACGATAAAAATGGAACAATCACAAATTGGTGGAAAGATGAGGACTTTTCTCATTTTAGCAAGATGGCAGAAGACGTTTCAAGGGAACTATCTAAAATAAAATTTGCAGGGAAAAATGTAAATGGTAAACTATGCACTGGAGAAGTAATAGCGGATTTAGGCGGGCTTTCTTGTGTGCTGGATATAGCAGAGTCAAATTCTGGTGCTAATTTAAAAAAGGTCATGAAAGCTTGGGCTAACATTTGGGCAACGAGGATGTCGAAGGAGATGGCGCAATATTTACTCGCTGTAGATGTGCATGCTCCAAGTAAAATAAGGGTTAATTTCGTTTTATCTCAGATGGATGATTTTTATAGGGCCTTTAATATCAGAGAAAACGATGGGATGTTTGTGCCTAAAGAAAATAGGATAATAATTTGGTAATTGTGTTCACATATTAGGACTTTGAAGATATAATAATATATGAATGAAGATCAGTTATAAAGGCGGTGAAGCAATGAAAACTATTGATCCTGACATTATTTCAGCTATTAATCCAGTGGTCGTAAAATACCCTGGAATAATACGTATAGGTATATTTGGTTCCTATGCAAGAAACGAAATAGAAAAAAATGATGTTGATATAGTATATGAAGAGTATCCTAAATATAGTGTTATAGATATGCTTAATTTTCAAGCTGACTTACGAAATAGCATTAGTGAAAAAATACACAAAGATTCAGATATATTAACTTATAAATCAATCATTGCTGAAACGGATGATGAAGATGATGAGTATATAAAACAAAATATACTTAAAGATATAGTTTGGGTTTATGAGAAAGAATAAATTTGAATTCTATAATTCCTTAAAATGGATTCTGATTGGATACTACTATATAAATGGAAATAAGTAGGAGTAAAGATATGGGTAAAAAGAAAAATGAACTTGTTGTCCAAAACGAAACATTGATTGATGAAACGGTGTTGTTTAAGTATGTTTCCGTAATTATTGAAAATCGTAAAATCCGCATCCAATCACGGGTTAATCAGGAAAGTGTTTTGATGTTTTGGGAAATCGGAAAATATATCAGCTCTGTTTTATTGGGTGGTGAGCGAGCTGGATATGGTAAACAAATTCTTGTGACACTGTCACAAGAATTACAAAAAAAATACGGAAACAGTTTTGAATATTCAAATGTCACGCGAATGATTAAGCTTGCAACTCGGTTTCCAGATTCTCAAATTATTGTTCCACTGGCACAAGAGTTAAGTTGATCACATTTTATTGCATTGTTGCCGCTAAAGACTGATGAAGCTTTTATGTTCTATGCCCATGATGCAGTTTTGAGACACTTGAGCATACGCGAGCTGCGTAAACAAATATCACGTAAAGCATATGAACGAAAGGAAATCGCTAATTCACAATTAACGGAATTATCTGCTGTTCCGTTTAATATATTCAAAGATCCATATCTGCTTGATGTACTTGGTTTGAAAGACAATTATCTTGAAGCCGATCTAGAAAAGGCTATTCTCGCCGACATTGAAGCCTTTATCTTAGAGTTTGGTCATGGATTTACCTTTGCAGACCGTCAAAAGCGGATGACCATGGATGGCGAAGACTTTACACTCGATCTTCTCTTTTTCCACCGTGGACTCAAACGCCTTATTGCGATTGAATTAAAGTTGGGTAAGTTTAAACCTGCTTATATGGGGCAAATGAAGTTTTATTTAAATTGGCTTAATCGTTACGAGCGACAAGATGGAGAAAATCCTCCAATTGGCTTAATATTATGTACAGAAGCAAGTCGCGATCAAATAGAACTGATGGAACTTGATAAAGAGGGTATTGCAGTTGCAGAATATTGGACGCAGTTGCCACTAAAAAGTGAATTTGAGCAAAAGATAAGCGAAATTTACAAAGAAGCACAAGAACGATTAGAACGCCGTAAATCACTCATAAGCAATAAAGTTCTACGTGAAATTGAGTATTTTTATGAAGCAAAAGACGACGATGATTATTAAATCTAAGGCTTATTATAATGAAATAATAAGCCTTTATTTTATAACATAGTTAACTGTACTCTCAAAAAAGTGTAGTCAAAAATATTCCACTTTTTTCAAAAAAATTTTTAGACATTTTTACCAATTTATTTTATGCTCTCATTAAATTTCTCTTTTAATATATAGTGTATTAAAAATTAAATGAAAACATACCTATTCAACGATACAACAAATAATGTCGTTTCGACTATTTTTTTAAATCGCCTCCTTTACAAGTTTTTTTAATTACAGTTAAACACATATCAAAAATAATCATCTTTAGATTAAGAAAAAACATCTTTTATAAATCTTTAACCTATTTTTTCATAGCTAAGCTTGCTAACTAATTTTCTCAAAGTGATCTTATCTATAACGTTTTGTTTAGCGTAATCCTCCATTGCGTCAATATCGTATCTAACCCTAAACGCAGAAGTGGTAACTCCTCTGGTGTATTTATTTGCATATGGATTTATATTATCTTTTTTAAAATTCAGCAAATATTCTAAAAGTGGATTCACAAATTCCCTTTGAACTTCGATGGTTATCTTTGTCTTAGGAGGCGTAAAATTCTTTAATTCATCTATCTTCTCTTCCAGCTGTTCCAATGAAATGTTCCCTTCAGCCGTTATAAGCTTCAATTTATATATCTTATTTACCCCATTTACTCCAAACTTCTCCAAAAT
>WQUF01000130.1 GCA_009785875.1 Oscillospiraceae bacterium
TATCTGAATCTGCTATTCCTGTTACTGGATCTCCTTCAGTTTTTACTACTTTGTAAGTAACTCCATCAATAACTACTTCTCCATCGTTTGAAACATCATATGAATCACCATTATTTAAATTTAGTATATTCGGATCTGTTATTGGTTTACCATTCTTATCTAGATAATTAACTGTTACCGTTTGTGGTTGTGCTAAATAAAAATTAATTGTTTTGTCTGAATCTGCTACTCCCGTTACTGGATCTCCTTCAGTTTTTACTACTTTGTAAGTAACTCCATCGATAACTACTTCTCCATCATTTGAAACATCATATGGATCTCCATTATTTAAATTTAGTATATTCGGATCTTTTATTGGTTTACCATTTTGATCTAAATAATTTACTGTCACTGTTTGGGGTGGTGCTAAATAAAAATTAATCATTTTATCTGTATCTAACGTCCCAGTCAAAGGATCTCCGTCGGTTTTTACTACTTTATAAGTAACTCCATCGATGATCATTTCTCCTGGATTAGTAACGCTGTATGGATCTCCATTGTATAAACTTTGTACATTTGGATCTGTTATTGGTTTACCATCTTGGTCCAAATAATTAACTGTTACCGTTTGTGGTTGTGCTAAATAAAAATTAATTGTTTTATCTGTATCTACTGTTCCAGTTAATGGATCTCCCGTTATATCTACTACCTTATAAGTAATTCCATCGATGATCACTTCTCCAGGATTTGTGATATCATATGGATCTCCATTATACAAATATTCTATGCTTGGAACTATTAATGAATTCCCATTCTTATCCAGATAGTTTACTGTCACTGTTTGTGGTGGTGCTAGATAAAAATTGATTGTTTTATCTGCATCTGCTGTTCCACTCAATGGGTCTCCTGTTATATCTACTACTTTATAAGTAACTCCATCGATAGTTATTTCTCCAGGATTTGTAATGCTGTATGGATCATCTTTATTTAAATCTAGTATATTCGGATCTGCTATTTTATTTCCATCTTGATCCAGATAATTAACTGTCACCGTTTGTGGTGGTACCAGTTCAAAATTAATTACTTTGTCTGTATCTGCTGTTCCAGTCAATGGGTCTCCTGTAACATTTACTATTTCATATGTGACTCCATTTATAATTATCTCTCCAGGATTTGTGACACTATACGGGTCTCCATTATACAGATTTTGTATGCTTGGCTCCTTTACTGGGTTCCCATTCTTATCTATATAATTTACTGTTACCGTCTGAGGTGGTATTAAATAAAAATTGACTACTTTATCTGTATCTGCCACTCCTGTTACTGGATCTCCATCGGTTTTTTCTACTTTGTAAGTAACAGTACCTATGGTTATCTCTCCATCATTAGAAACATCATATGGATCTCCATTATTTAAATTTAGTACATTAGGATCTGCTATTGGGTCACCTTTTTGATCCAGATAATTTACTGTCACAGTTTGTGGTGGTGATAGATAAAAGTTAATTACTTTATCTGAATCTAATGTCCCAGTCAATGGATCTCCTGTAACATTTACTATTTCATATGTGACTCCATCAACGGTTATTTCTCCAGGATTTGTGACGCTATAAGAATCCCCATTATATAGATTTTGTACATCTGGATCTTTTACCGGGTTACCTTTTTGGTCTAGATAATTCACTGTAACTGTTTGAGGTGGAGCTAAATAAAAATTAATCGTTTTATCAGCATCCATTACTCCTTCTACTGGATCACCTGTAGTTTTCAATACTTTATAAGTAATTTCATTAATAGTTACTTCTCCATCATTAGAAAAATCATACGGATCAACATTATCAAAATTCTGTACAATTGAATCTGCTATAGGTTCATCATTTTGATCAAAATAATTTACTGTCAACGTAGTCTCGACTATTATTGTAGAGATAGTATATCCAACAAAATTACCAATAGAATCTGTAATTTTAACTTTAACTAAATGAGTCCCTGGTACACTTAAATCAGGCGGTGTTATACCATCTTCCAATGTATATTCACTATCTTCAGCATAATCTGCTTTAAGATTAACACCTGTAGTATCGATTACTGATGGAGGAAGGGATACCAGGTTCGCTAATGTAGATCCTAAAGGTTTCGGGTCTCCAAGATGAATCCTTTGAATCGTAGGGTCGCAAACCGGTATAAAATTAACATCATCTACAAAATTTCCCTGTGCTATTAACCCATCAGATGAACTATAAGCTTTTAGTTGAAGCCTTAAGGTTATATTTGAAGAAGACTCTGTCAAAGTACCAGGAGTAGTATAGTAACCTTCGTGAAATCCCCATCCGACTGTACTGCCACCTGTACCCTTTCCATCTGCTAAAATTGAATTCCCATTTATATCTTTTGCAACCTGAGTAGATCCTGGAATGCCTAATAAAATTTGCGCTTCATCTATCCCATTTCTTCCTCTGTGCCAAAAAGACCACTTGTATATAGTTCCTGGTTTCGTAGCTATATCTTGATACAAAGTTGCAGCCATAGTCCCGTTTATTTCAGCAAAAAAGTTACCAGAATGAGCTGGAACCGCAATTGCACCCGGTGTGCCAGGTTTAAATCCACTTCTCCAAATTTCAATGAGACTATCTGTAGCAGTTGTCAGCCAGCCTTCTATTTCTGACTGATTTAGCTGATATGATGCAACAGCTGTAACATTTGTTTTAGTAGGTTTAGTTTCAAAGCCTCCATTGACTACTGAAGTTGATACTGGACTAACCTGATATGCAAAAAACTTATGACAATCAATAGTACAGAGCATCTCACTAAAAACAAGGAAAAATAACAATATCTTTGCTAAGATTATCTTTCGCATCTTTTTTCTACCTTCCCTCGGTAATAAATTACTAATCATTTCTAAAAAAGCAGCAAACCAAAAAAGGACTTGCTGCTTAGGTTTTTTTAATCTTCTACTTTAGGTAAATTGCTTAAGTTGTTATCTTCAGTCTCGTCAGGCAAAGATTTTAAATATTCCTCACCTTTTCTTTCAGATACTCCTACCCCCCTTATTCCACCTTGCTTTGCCATAAGTACTCCTTCATCTTTATTTATAATGCGTCCATCTGATAATTTATAACCAGTTATTTTACCATTTTCTTTCTTAATCGCTACAATTTGCTCAGCATTTTCATTTGGTTCTGGAATTTCATTAAATGTATTCATGGGTAATTTTGAAAGATCCATATTTAACCTCCTTGTAATATCTTTTGATATAGTTTGTCATTGTTAAGAATATTTATACTAATTTAAAATTATCTGTTTTTTGAAAAATATTAAATTTTTTTATATGGTAAACTTAAAGTTCATATTTTATAATATAGTTTATATATACTAATGATTATTTCGGAGGTAATTAATGAACAAGACACAAAAAACTATCATTATAAGTTTGCTTATTCTGCTTATTTTATTGACTATACTAAACGTTTTTTTTATTTTCTCACAATTAAGACCATCAAACATTTCAGATATAAGGCTTAATTTAATCAATAATCACCTAAACACTACATATAATAATTATAGTAATACTAAAATCGATTCAAATGTTGCATATGCTGGTACTGTGGAATTGACGGATATTTACACCCCAATTAAAATTTCTTTTAACTATCCACTGGATGAAGCTTCACTGAATAGTTCAAATGTTATATTGTATACATCTGACCAAAAAGATGTTCCAATAAAATTAAGTTTAGACGAGAGTAAAAATGGCTTCACAATAACCCCAGTATCTGGCAGTTTCATAGATGATAGCATCTATGATCTTTTGATTAAAAAAGAATTATCAAGTTCTGAAGGGAAACAGCTTTTAAAAGACGTAAGATACACAATTGAAATAAAAAAATTATACCTTGGTACAGATTTATTTTTAACCGATAAATATAAATCTCTGTTTAAGAATAAAAACGTGGGTCTCATTACAAATCAAACTGGCGTAGATAGCTTAGGCGAAAGCACTTTAGATAAAATATATAAATCCAGCAATATGTCCCTTGGAGCTATTTTCACTACAGAATATGGCTTAAATGGAGATGAAACTTCAAAAGATCATGTAGACTCTTATATCGATGAAAAATATAATACGAAAGTCTATAATTTAGGGAGCACTCCAAAGCTAACTTCAGACATGCTGGATGGTATAGATATTTTAATATATGATATTCAAGATTTAGGCATTAGGTGCAATAGCTATTTAAACACACTTTATGCCTGTATGATAGGTGCAAAGAATAGTGGCATACCCATCTATGTTTTTGACAGACCTGATCCATTAGGTGGTGAGAAAATTGAAGGTCCTGTGCTGGAAAAAGCTTATGAAAGCTCAATAGGCGTCGATTCACTTCCACTATCTTATGGAATGACTATCGGTGAAATTTCAAAATATTTCAATCGAAATATCAATTGTAACCTATCGGTAATTCCAATGATCGGTTGGTATAGAAATATGACTTATGACGATTGCAATTTAGATTTTATACCTTTATATCCCAATATAATTGATAGCAATTCTATATATTTATTTGGTACAACAGGAATTTCTGTTGGTACAAATCTTAACATGGCAGATCATTATCATGGTGTAACCATGAAAAATGTGGATTTAAATGCACTGGCAAAAAAAATGAACGGTGCAAATTTAATGGGTGCAAATTTTACTGTAGAAAGTTATTTAAATGATGAAAGCTATATTAAAATAAACATCACAAATTATGAAAAATTCGATCCAGTCTTAACTGGAATGTACCTTATTGCTTATGCAAGGATTGCTTTTGGGGATAATTTTATGATACCTGTGTCTAGTATTTATGCCGATAAGGTCATATTTGAAAAGATCATGGGTACAAATCAAATTAGCCTTATGCTCAGTGAAAACAAAACACCAGAAGAGATAATCATGTCATATCAAAGTCAAGTAGATGATTTTAAAAAAATTAGAGAAAAATACCTAATTTATAAATAGGAGTGTTTTATGGAAAAAATAATAATATTAGACAGCAATAGCTTGATGAATAAAGCGTTTTTTGCACTGCCGCGGATGACTACAATAGATGGGTTAAATACAAATGCAATAGTCGGTTTTTTAAATATGCTCTTAAAGCTTAAGGCGGAATATGGCGATATAGTCTATATAGCTGCCTTTGATAAGAGCAAAACCACTTTTAGAAATGAACAGTATAAAGATTATAAATCTAACAGAAAAGGCATGCTGGATGATTTAAGAGAGCAGTTCCCACATATAAAGAACATCTTAAATCTCATGAAGATCCCTGTTATTGAAATAGCTGGTTTTGAAGGCGACGATATAATCGGAACCCTCACTAAAAAATACGATTCTGATCACGAAATAATCGTGGTTACTGGAGATAGAGATGCGCTGCAACTTGCATCAAAGAATACAAAGATAATGATCTCTAAAAAAGGTGTAGCAGAAAGAGATATATACGATGAAGATGCTGTAGTCTCTGCTTTTGGCGTTACTCCTTTAGAATTTATAGATGTAAAAGCTCTGTGGGGCGATGCTTCTGATAATATCCCTGGTGTTTCGGGTATAGGTGAAAAAACTGCATTTAAACTCATCACTCAATATAAATCCATAGAAAATATATATGAAAGCTTAGATAATTTTCCTGGTGGAAAGATAAAAGAAAATCTCATAAATGGAATGGAAGATGCCTTTTTAAGCAAAAAACTCGCCACAATCTATAGAGATATCGAATTGGATTATGATGATTTAAATCTGTTTAAAAAAGAAAAACCTGACAATAATGAATTAAGAGAGTATCTTTTAAAATTAGAATTAAAAAGTTTAGTAGATAAGATTGCAAAAGAAACTAAGGAGAATATCAGTTTAAATATTGAAGCAAAAGAAATTGTAGACTTAAAAGAGATAAAAGATTTAAGCATTGGCGATTTTGATTTATTTTTAAATTATGATTATAGCTATAACCAGTATCATTCTAGCATATCCATTAAGCATTTCGTCATAAAGATAAAAGATAAATTATTTTATTTAAATGGGGAAAATTTAGAGTTCTATGAATATATTAATAGTGTAAAAGATAGGCTAATTGTTTTTGACGCTAAACCTCTATATAGCTTCTTAAAATTTAAGGGTATTAATTTAAAGAATATCAAGTTCGATATTAAACTTGCAAATTATTTACTGGATCCAAATAGAGGCGAAGAAACCCTCAGCACATTGATTAAATTAAGAGGATTCAGCATTAATTTGGAAGATGAGCTTAAGACTCTCATAGATTCAACTTTTTATATGGATTCCGTGTTTGACTTCATAAATAAAAGAATTGAAGAGTTAAACTTAGTCGAGCTTTTATACGATATAGAACAGCCCGCTACAAAGGTCTTAAGCGATATGGAAACTGCCGGCTTTAAAATAAACAAAGATCAGCTTGAAATCATGGGAAACATTTTAAATGAAGATATTAAAGAAACTGAGAAAAAAATATATGATATATGCGATGAAGAATTCAACATAGCTTCACCAAAGCAACTGGGGAAAATTTTATTTGAAAAGCTGGACCTTCCAGTGATTAAAACGACTAAAACAGGTTACTCAACGAATGCTGAAGTCTTAGATGCTTTAAAAGATAAGCATGAAGTCATCGATAAAATCATATACTACAGAGGAATCACTAAGCTCCATTCAACATATATCGAAGGACTTAAACCTCTAATAGATGAAAATGGAAGGATACATACATCTTTCAATCAAACAATTACAGCTACAGGAAGGCTATCCAGTACCGAGCCTAATTTGCAAAATATTCCAATTAAAAGCGAACAAGGAAAGGGCTTAAGGAAATTCTTTGAAGCTGACGAAGCTAGTTTAATTCTTTCTGCAGATTATTCTCAGATAGAATTAAGGGTATTAGCTCACATATCTAATGATGAAAAGATGATTAAAGCATATAAAGAAAATATAGATATACATAGGATCACTGCCTCCGAGGTTTTAAACATTCCTCTAGATGAAGTATCAGAAAAAGATAGAAATAGTGCAAAAGCCATAAATTTTGGTATTGTATATGGCATTTCAGATTACGCTCTTTCAGAGAGCTTAGGCATAGCAAAAAAGAAAGCAAAAGAATACATCGACTCTTATTTCAAAAGATACCCTAAAGTAAAACAATATTTGGATAATACTGTAGAGCAAGCTAAAAAAGATGGTTATGTAAAGACCATATTTAACAGAATAAGATACATTCCAGAAATAAAGAATACCAATAAGGTAACAAAAGCACTTGGTGAAAGGCTTGCGATGAACTCACCCATTCAAGGATCAGCCGCCGACATCATTAAAATAGCCATGGTAAAAGTTTATAATAAACTGATGGAAAATTCACTAAAAAGTTATATTGTCCTTCAAGTTCATGATGAATTGATATTAAATGTGTTCGAAGAAGAATTCAAAATAGTTTCAAATTTAGTAAAATATGAAATGGAAAATGCAGTTTTTTTGAATGTACCTTTAGAAGTGCATATATCTAGCGGTAAAAATTGGTATGACGCAAAATAAAATGATAAAAGTTGGCATTACGGGCGGAAGTGGCAGCGGAAAAACCATGTTTTGTGATTTTTTAAAGGAAAAATCTTATCCAATTATATATGCTGATATTATATCGAGAGAAGTACATTTAAAATATCTCCAAATGAGTGAGAAAATAAAAGCCACCTTTGGTGAAGAATTCTTTGATGGAGAAGTATTAAATAGAAAAAAGCTTGGGAATAGAATTTTTTCTAATGAGGAGGATAGGAAAAAACTTGAAAGTATAGTCATACCTTTCATCATAAAAGAGATTGATTTGCGATTTGATGAATTTGAAAATCAAGGGTATAAGATTTGTTTTTTAGATGCTCCAACTCTTTTCGAAAATAATTTACATAAAAAAATGGATTACAGTATATTAATATATGTAGACATAAATATACAGATAAATAGAATCATTAAAAGAGATAACATTTCTTTTAAGCAAGCTGAAAATATGATTAAGTCTCAGATGAATCAAGATGAAAAAGCTAAACTCGCTGATTTTATAATAATCAATAATACCACAAAAGAATATGCCGAGGAGAAGATACTCGAAATCGTAAAAAAAATAGAGAAAGATCATAGGGAGAAATTGGATGATTGCTACTGAAAAAAAAGTTAGAAAAGCTCTATCGCTTATAAAAATTACATATATAATCGCAATATTGGCTATCTTATCTATAGGTTCGTATTCATTAATAAAGAATATGTTCCCTAAAAAGTATAGCACTTATGTGGATTATTTCGCTAATAAATATAAATTAGATAAGTATTTAGTCTACTCTGTAATTAAAGTTGAAAGCAATTTTAAAGAAACTGCTATATCAAATAAAGGAGCAGTTGGTCTCATGCAAATTATGCCTGAAACTGGAACATGGATTTCGCAAAAAATGGGAATGGTAGGATACACTGATGATATGTTAGTAGATACCGAAACAAATATTAAGATGGGCTCGTTTTATTTAAGTGATCTGTCTGAAGAATTTCATGGAGATATAAACTTAATGATCGCTGCATACAACGGAGGAAGAGGAAACGTAAAAAATTGGCTTTCCGACCCAAAATACTCCGATGATGGTAGAAATCTAAAAAGCATACCTTTTGATGAAACCAGCAATTATTTGGTTAAAATAAAGTTTACTTATAAAATTTATAAGTTTTTGTATGATAGATAGAAATTCTAAAACCACTCACTGACACTATTGAAGGACAATGGGACTGTTGTATAATGAATAAATATGTGCACTTAGCACATATTTATTCATTATGAAATTATTAATTATAATAATTAAAATCTTTTAGCCCAATTATTTGTTGAATTTGAAGAACCAAATAATGCTTCATTATCATCTAATTTAATATTTAATTTATCCATTTTTTCATTTAATTTACTTAATTCATCTTTAATATTATCTAAAATAGTATTTAAATCAATATCCAATTTTATTACCGCCTTAAAAATTAATTTAATATAAAAATTAGTAGTCGTCTCTATCATCATATGCATTATATAGATAGTTGTTCATATATTTTCAAAAATATAAAGTTAAAATTTCAATTAACTCCAAAACTACTATTTTAAAAAAAGTGTTCCTCAAAACCAGAAAAAACTTCTCATTAAATTTCCCATAAATTATAATTAATTCTATGTATAAAGACAATTTTTGCAAAAAGAAGCTCATATCCTCCTACAGTGCCCTTCATATCTAAACTGTTCATCGTTCAATGTTCACTGTTATTTGTCGGAAAGCGTACCTTGGTATTTGGGCTTTTGGTTCCTCATCATCGCACCAAGGTTAGACTAAAGCCTAAAGATATGCACCTTCATGCGATAAAAGCCCTATTCAATTACAAATCTCATTTCGAAAGTATTTCTCTTAATGTCTTAGCCATAAGTTTCTTTACAGCCTTCTCATCCATTAAATTCTGCTCTAAATAGTATTTAATGATATTTTGATCGAAAGTTATCTTACAAAAGCGGTTTGCATTGTCTCCCATTATCCCTGAAAAATTCATAGATGCATATTTCTTTAAATCTATTAAAGTCTCACAAGTTTTACTAAGTAGTTTCTTATTTACAGTCACATTGAAGCTTATTTTATCAGGAACTACATACTTCGATTTCTCTATGAATCCCTTTATCTTTTCAGGATCTTTAACCGAGCCGTCTCCAATTATAAATTTTATCCTATGAAGGCAGTTTATATCTTTAAAATCGATGTTTTCAAGTATCAATTTTTGAATCTCATGGCTTACTCTTGCAAAAATACGAGCAATTTGAAGCGTTATCCTTTTTTCAAACAAAAGTGTCTTAATCTCTTCAGTCAGTTTCCCTAAAACTAAATAATTATAAATTGAGGATTTTGACATCAAAAATTCTTTTGCTAAAATTTCAGCTATATTCGATTCACCTCTCCTTTGTTTAGATCTTTTCAATAATTCAGCCCTTTCTAAGATCATCCTTATGAATATATCCTGTGGAATGGCTCTATATTTAAAGTTTAAATCCAGGATTAGCGATCTGATATAGTATTCATCAACTTTTTCAGAATCTAATATGAAGCAAACCGGATATCTATACTTTTCCAAGGGACTCCTCTTGTATAAGCTCTTAAGAGCAAGTACTCTGGATTTTCCTTCAATAACATCGTATTTATCATAATTTGGATGGCTTAGCAATATGATTGGATTAATCAGACCAATATTTTCTATGGAAGCCATTAACGAAATAAGCTGTTCCTCATTTGGTAAAGGTAAATAAGCCCAGTTTGAAGGAGCATCTTCCATGAGAGCGATATCAACCTTTTGAACATTCTCCATGATATTGACTACTTCGGTGAAGTTATTAAATCTATTTTTTAAAGCTCTCAAATTATAATTCTTCGCATTTTTAGTTTCAACATATTCAGAAATAACATATCTCTTAGATTTATAAGGGTCATTGTCAACATATTTGCATGGAAGAAGGTAATCACCTGATTCTTCCTCATAACCTGGTATCTGTTTTTTCATTTCTAATACAAAATCCATTTTTTTATCCTCCAAAAATAAAACTCTTATTATATCCCGTTTTTATCAGGGAGCTGTTTTGCAACAGCTCCATTTTAAAATGTTTCTCTGATTGTAACTATTTTTGCAGATGAAAGCAACTTTGTGAACTTGCTTCCTTTATAATGTCCTCTTAACTCAATAAGAGAATCTCCAAGGGCAGTTATTTCAGACTCGGTAGCTAAAGGGCTTACATCATTCACTTTAACTATTCGAGTTCCACCATTTTCAAGTTCATATTTAAACTCTACACTTATGGTTTCCATAATTACATTTCAATTAGGTCATATGATAAGTCCTGTCTGATATCCTTTGGCATACTAGCTAAAATACTTTTTATATTTCTAGCTATAGTATATATTTCCTCAGGTGTACCATCCTCTGGAATAAAGTCAAATCTTTGAGTCTTCTTTAGGTTTCTTCCTTGAGCCGAAAGAGTGTCGTAACCTAAAACTAGCACATTGCTTCTCAAAAACTTTGAGATCATGCCTAAATTCCTCCTTTCTTTATATTTTGAAGTTTTTTAGTCCTTCACTTTTATCATATTCCACACATAAAAAAATGTGCTTAATTTTAACTAAATAATTTTTAAATTTAATTCCTTATTAATATCTATACGGAACATACTTTCTGTAAATAATTTTTATTTTTGTGTGATTTTATATGCACAACTAAAATTGGTTTTTCATATAGTAATATAGGGTACTTGTTTATATTACCAGTATCCAAAAATACCTATGGGGGTAAAGATATGAACAGAAGGTCTAAAAAATGGAATGATTATAACGAAAGCTTAAATCATGATGATAATTGTAATTGCGGTGCAAAAGAAAATAAAGATGAAGAGGAACTAGAGCATAATCATAGAAACTTTTCAAAATCATATGAAAGATATGAATGCAATGATGAATCCAATGATGAATCCAATTATGAAGCAGATTGTAATTGTAGGCACGAAGATTCTCAAGTACTAAAAGGTGAGAAAGGTGAACCTGGACCAAAAGGAGAAAAGGGTGAAAAAGGGGAACCTGGACCTCAAGGACCTAAGGGTGATAAAGGGGAACCTGGACCTCAAGGACCTAAAGGGGAGAAAGGGGAACCTGGACCTCAAGGTATCCAAGGACCAAGGGGTTTTCAAGGGGAACCTGGGCTTCAAGGACCTAAAGGTGATAAAGGTGAGCCTGGTTCTCAGGGAGTGATAGGACTCTTGGGACCAATAGGATCTCAAGGACCTAAAGGGGAACCTGGACCTAAAGGCGAAAAAGGTGAACCTGGACCTCAAGGACCTAAAGGTGATCAAGGAAGACCTGGATGTCAAGGACTAAAAGGCGATCAAGGTGAACCTGGACCTCAAGGACGAATAGGCAAACAAGGTACACCTGGACCTCAAGGACCTAAAGGCGATCAAGGTGAACCTGGACCTCAGGGATCAATGGGTAAGCAAGGTATACCTGGACTTCTAGGGCCTAAAGGCGATCAAGGAAGCTCTGGACCTCAAGGACCTAAAGGCGATCAAGGAGAACCTGGACCTCAAGGACCTAAAGGTAACCAAGGAATCTCTGGACCTCAAGGACCTAAAGGTGATCAAGGGGAATCTGGACCTCAAGGATCAATTGGTAATCAAGGAATACCTGGACCTCAAGGATCCAAAGGTGATCAAGGAGAACCTGGACCTCTGGGGCCTAAAGGCGACCAAGGCGTAGCTGGACCTCAAGGACCTAAAGGTGATCAAGGGGAACCTGGATCTCAAGGACTTAAAGGGGACCAGGGTGTAGCTGGACCTCAAGGACCTAAAGGTGATCAAGGTGTAGCTGGACCTCAAGGACCGATAGGTAGCCAAGGAGCCTCTGGACCTCAAGGACTTAAAGGGGATCAAGGGGAACCTGGACCTCAAGGACCTAAAGGTGATCAAGGAAGCTCTGGACCTCAAGGACCTAAAGGTGATCTGGGAGAGCCTGGACCTCAAGGTGTTCAAGGGCTTCAAGGTCAACCTGGACCTCAAGGATTAAAGGGTGATCAAGGTCAGCCTGGATCTAAAGGACCTAAAGGCGATCAAGGGGAACCTGGACTTCAAGGACCAATGGGTAACCAAGGAATACCTGGACCTCAAGGACCTAAAGGCGATCAAGGGGAACCTGGATCTCAAGGACCTAAAGGTAACCAAGGAATACCTGGACCTCAAGGACCTAAAGGTAATCAAGGAGAACCTGGACCTCAAGGACCAATAGGCAGTCAAGGAATACCTGGACCTCAAGGATCTAAAGGTGATCAAGGTGAATCTGGACCTCAGGGACCTAAAGGTGATCAAGGTCAACCTGGACCTCAAGGACCTAAAGGCGATCAAGGGGAACCTGGATCTCAAGGACCTAAAGGGGACCAAGGAAGCTCTGGACCTCAAGGACTTAAAGGCGATAAAGGGGAACCTGGATCTCAAGGACCTAAAGGCGATCAAGGGGAACCTGGACCTCAAGGACTAACAGGCAATCAAGGAATACCTGGACCTCAAGGACCTAAAGGAGATAAAGGCGAGCCTGGATCTCAAGGACCTAAAGGTAACCAAGGTATACCCGGACCTCAAGGGTTAAAAGGCGACCAAGGGGAACCAGGACTGCAAGGACCAATGGGTAATCAAGGAACCTCAGGACCTCAGGGACCTAAAGGCGATCAGGGTGAATCTGGACCTCAAGGATTAAAAGGTGATCAAGGAATACCTGGGCTTCAAGGACCTAAAGGTGATCAAGGGGAACCTGGACCTCAAGGACCTAAAGGTAATCAAGGAATCTCTGGACCTCAAGGACCTAAAGGCGACAAAGGGGAACCTGGACCTCAAGGACCAATGGGTAATCAAGGAATACTTGGACCTCAGGGACCTAAAGGTGATCAAGGGGAACCTGGACCTCAAGGACCTAAAGGCGACCAAGGTGTTGCTGGACCTCAAGGACCTAAAGGTGATCAAGGGGAACCTGGATCTCAAGGACTTAAAGGGGATCAAGGTGTAGCCGGACCTCAAGGATCTAAAGGCGACAAAGGGGAACCTGGACCTCAAGGACCTAAGGGTGATCAAGGTGTAGCTGGACCTCAAGGACTTAAAGGTGATCAAGGGGAACCTGGACCTCAAGGGCCTAAAGGTGATCAAGGTGCAGCCGGAACTCAAGGACCTAAAGGTGATATGGGAGAGCCTGGTCCTCAAGGTGCTCAAGGGCTTCAAGGTCAACCTGGACCTCAAGGACTAAAGGGTGATCAAGGTCAACCTGGATCTAAAGGGTCTAAAGGCGATCAAGGGGAACCTGGACTTCAAGGACCAATGGGTAACCAAGGAATACCTGGACCTCAAGGACCTAAAGGCGATCAAGGTGAACCTGGATCTCAGGGACCTAGAGGTAATCAGGGCATACAAGGGCCTAAAGGTATTAAAGGCGACAAAGGAGAACCTGGACTTCAAGGACCAATGGGCAGTCAAGGAATACCTGGACCTCAAGGATCTAAAGGTGATCAAGGTGAATCTGGACCTCTGGGACCTAAAGGTGATCAAGGCGTAGCTGGACCTCAAGGACCTAAAGGCGATCAAGGGGAACCTGGACCTCAAGGACCTAAAGGTGATCAAGGTGTGTCTGGACCTCAAGGATCTAAAGGCGACAAAGGGGAACCTGGACCTCAAGGATCTAAAGGCGATCAAGGGGAACCTGGACCTCAAGGACTAACAGGCAATCAAGGAATACCTGGACCTCAGGGACCTAAAGGAGATAAAGGCGAGCCTGGATCTCAAGGACCTAAAGGTAACCAAGGTATACCCGGACCTCAAGGTATTAAAGGTGACCAAGGTGAACCAGGACTCCAAGGACCAATGGGTAATCAAGGAACCCCAGGACCTCAGGGACCTAAAGGCGATCAGGGTGAATCTGGACCTCAAGGATTAAAAGGTGATCAAGGAATACCAGGGCTTCAAGGACCTAAAGGTGATCAAGGAGAACCTGGACCTCAAGGGCCTAAAGGTAACCAAGGAATCTCTGGGCCTAAAGGACCTAAAGGTGACCAAGGCGAACCTGGACCACAAGGACCAATGGGTAATCAAGGAATACCTGGACCTCAAGGATCTAAAGGCGATCAGGGTGTAATTGGACCTAAAGGTGATAAAGGCGATCAAGGTGTAGCTGGAACTCAAGGTATTAAAGGTGATCAGGGAGAAATAGGACCTCAAGGTCTTAAAGGTGATCAAGGAATAATTGGACTTCAAGGGCCTAAAGGGGATCAAGGGGAATCTGGACCTCAGGGAGCAATGGGTAATCAAGGAATGCCTGGACCTCAAGGACCTAAAGGGGATCAAGGTGAACCTGGACTTCAGGGACCTAAAGGTATTCGAGGTATAGCAGGCTGTCAAGGACCTAAAGGTGACCAAGGTATACCTGGGCTTCAAGGAGCTAAAGGTGAAAAAGGTGAACCTGGACCTCAAGGATCGATTGGTCCTCAAGGGCTTAAAGGCGACAAAGGTGAACCTGGATCTCAAGGATCTAAAGGTGATCAAGGTGTACCTGGACCTCAAGGATCTAAAGGCGATCAGGGTATGCCTGGACCTCAAGGACCTAAAGGTGATCAGGGCGTATCTGGACCTCAGGGATCTAAAGGTGATCAAGGTGAACCTGGACCTCAGGGATCTAAAGGCGATCAAGGTATACCTGGACCTCAAGGAGCTAAAGGCGACCAGGGCGTATCTGGACCTCAGGGATCTAAAGGTGATCAAGGTGAACCTGGACCTCAGGGATCTAAAGGCGATCAAGGTATACCTGGACCTCAAGGACCTAAAGGCGATCAAGGTGTAGCTGGACCTCGTGGACCTAAAGGTGATCAAGGTGTAGCTGGACTTCAGGGACCTAAAGGCGATAGAGGAGGAATAACTCTGTATGGAGCATTCTATTCGAATAAAGTGAGGACAATAAACTCATGTGGATGTGGTATCGATAATGTTGTCTTTGATATCGCTTCTGATCAAACAAAAGATATAGCTTCTATCTATGAGAATTCAGGTATAAGAATTTTAAAAGATGGTGTTTATTATGTCCAATATTGCCTTAAAACATCAGCTGGAGCAGGTACTAATGTCTCTCTTAAGATCGATAGTCAATATGTCATGGAAGGTAGTACGAAAATACTGACAGATGTAGGTGAAACAAGTGGATCCGCTATTCTTAGATTATATCAAGGAAGCATTCTGAACATTGGTGTTTTATGTGGAAATATTACGCTGGCTTCTTGTGGAACAAATGTTTATATTAACATTTTAAAATTAGATTAAAAAATAATAGCTCCTTTTCAATTGAAAAGGAGCTATTATTATATGACTATATGACTTTATAAACATTCCCTTCAAATGGTCTTAAAACCTCTGAATCATCCTTATAATTTGACAATACTCTCTCTTTAAAATCCTTTTTATAAGGTCTTTTTAGATTCATCCTGCTTAAATTGCATTCGATAAAATATGCCTCATCGTTGATTTTACGAGTATAAACGAATAAATTTTTATGTTTTTTATATCTAAATTCAATATCTCCATACTTTAAAGCTTCTGAATTCTTCCTAAGATAGATTATTTCTCTATAAAAATTCAAAATAGAATCAATATCTTTTTCCTCATCTAAAGCATTAAAACTATCCAAATAAGCATTGATCCAAGGAGTGCCCTTCGAAAAGCCTCCATTTTTCTCATTATTCCACTGCATAGGAACTCTGGAATGATCTCTGGTACCCGAAAGAATCTTTTTAAATGCCTCTTTTTCACCAATCGACCCCTTTAATGATTCGTATAAATTGATGCTCTCTATATCCCTCAATTCATCCATGGATTTAAAAGGCTTATTCACAGCTCCTAATTCCTGACCTTGATATAAAAATGGAGTCCCTTTAAGCGTAAATTGTATGATGGCTAAAAGCTTTGCAAGTACTGCTCTATGCTCTAAAGAAGGATCAACTTTTGATAGCATCCTGGGGTTATCATGATTGTCGTAAAAAATTGACATGAAGCAATGGTTTCCATAATTCTCCATCCATTCTATCATATAATGTTTCAAATAGTTTAAATCATATATATAATCGTCAAACTTTCCATGACCTGGTGTTTCAAGCAGATCGAAGGAAAAGACCATATCTAATTCTTTTCTATAATCTGAAGTTAAAAGCTTGCTCATTTCTATCCCAACTCCAGGAGTCTCCCCTACAGAAAAGGCATCATATTTATCAAAGGTTTCCTTCCTCATCTCTTTTAAATACTCGTGAAGCTTTGGTCCATAGAAATAATGCTCGATGCCGCAAAATCCCATTAATTTTCCAACGAATTCATCTCCATCAGGTAAATCTTTAGTTTTAGAAATATAATTAATAACATCCAGCCTAAACCCGTCTACGCCTTTACCAAGCCAAAAGTTTATCATTTTATATACTTCACGTCTAAGTTCAGCATTATCCCAATTTAAATCCATCTGCTTTTTAGAAAATAAGTGAAGACCCCATTTATCATCGTCGTACTTATTCCAGGCACTTCCGCCAAAATATGATGTCCAATTATTTGGTGGATTATTGCCTTTAGACTCTTTAATAAAATAAAAGTCCTTATGATCTCCCTTAAACCACTGGTGCTCATCTGAAGTATGGTTCACCACTAAATCCATTATAAGTTTAATCCCTCTTCTGTGAACCTTAGAAAGCAATTCATCAAAGTCATCCATTGTACCAAACACATCTGATATCTTATAATAATCCCTTATATCATAGCCGTTATCATCAAAAGGAGAATCATAAATGGGACAAAGCCAGATTGCATCCACTCCAAGGTCCTTAATGTAATCCAGTTTTGATATTATCCCTCTTAAATCTCCAATTCCATCCCCGTTTAAATCCATAAAGCTCTTGGGATAGATTTGATAAAAAACAGCTTCCTTCCACCATTTTCTCACGATCTCGGAATCATCATTTAAAGGAACATCCTTTTCATTGTTTAAGAGATTGATCAATGTATTAAAAAAACCAGGTCCAATGGATTTTTTAGTGAAGGTGCTCAAAGTCTTAAGCCTTAAATTACCCACAATTGGATTCTGTATGACCCACTCCCCCATCCCCATCTGAAGCAAAATTTTATATACGATATCGTGACCTATTGGGCTTTTATATAGATCTTTTATTTTGCTGTTTAATGTAAAAGGCTCTGTCATTTTAATTCCCCCATATCTTCCAACTGATCAAGTATATGTTTATGGGTCTCCTCATCGATTTTGTATCTGGTACGATATAGCATATAGCTTATAAATATGCAGATGAGAGGGAAAATGAGCATTGCGATCTTCATGATTAAAAGCCCACTTTGTGGTACAACTGTAGTATTAGAAGCAGCAGCAGCCTTTATACCTGAAATTATTACTATAGCACCCACAATAGCATTTGCAACTGCTGCACCGATTTTATTTATAAAAGGCTGCAAAGAAAAAGTTATGCTGTCATTTCTCTTCTTAAATTTCAAGTGACCATAATCCACAGTATCCGCTAAAAACATGAGCATCAAAAGCTGAATAAAAGCTTGACCAATAAAAATTAACATACCAGCTATTCCTATGAATATCATGGTATTAGTAGGAGCAAAGAAAAACAAAATATATCCTAAGAAAATAACAATCATAGCAAATGTATATAATGCCTTTCGCTTAAATCTCTTGCTGAATATAGGGAAAGCAGCGAGAGCTGAGATCTGAGCTACTCCTAAAATTACAGCAAAGATAGAATACATATTTTCGTCTCCATAGGCATATTTAAAGAAATAAATCCCAAAGCTCGTAGTGGTGACATATCCTATCATAAAGAGGGACATGGATATAGCAGTATAAAGCAACTGGTCGTTTTTAAATATTATATTTACCATTTCTCTAAGAGATGTATGGCTTTTGCTTTCTACCACATTATGAGGTTCCCTTACAAATAATAGAGTTACGCTCTGTCCTAACCACATTATTATCACTATCATTATTGCAAAATAAAAATATCCTCTTTGAAGCGACCCTGAGTTATTTCCAAGTATACCGGTTATAGGAACTATCCCTGCTACCACAAAGAAGAGTCCAATATTTGCACATATCTTTGCAAAGGATCCAATCTTTTCCCTCTTCTTTTGATCTAAGCTAAGTGTAGGGAGCATAGACCAATAGGATATATCGTTAGTGGTAAAGGTTAGTCCCCACAGAAGATATAAGAAGCCAAATAAAACTACAAACTTTCCTCCTTGAAGGTTGAAATTTGTAAACAGCAAGATGGTCACTATCCCTGAAGCTATTGTTCCAAATAAAATCCAAGGCTTAAATTTCCCAAATCTAGTCTTCGTATTGTCTACAACAAGCCCCATTACAGGATCGGAGAACGCATCGAATACCCTTGCACATAATATGACTGCAGTAATCCACCATAGATCGTTGGTTGGAATTTTTATTACATCCGTTAAATAAAAAATAAAGTACATGCTAATTAAGGTGTAAAGCATATCACGTCCTATGGTCCCAATTCCAAATGTAAAGCGATTATAATCCTTTTCCTTTTTAATTTCCATAGCTAATCCTTTCTAAACTCTAATTGTGATATTTCTCGCCTTTTACGTATTCATCGTAAATACTGTCTGTAACTCCACCATTTTCTATGACCTTAGAGTAGAATTCCCCACTCTTTTTAATCCTGCGCTTTTGGGTATCATAATCTACAGAAACTAATCCAAATTTTGCTTCTTCCCCCTCTATCCATTCAAAATTGTCGCAAAAACACCAGTGATAATATCTTTCAAAAGGCAAACTGCTCTCGCATATGGCTTTTAAGTGATCATAAATATACAAAGATCTAAAACTATCATTTAAATCGCAAGTTCCATTTTCAGTGACATAGATAGGCTTTTTACATATATCATATAACTCCTGAGCACATTCCACTAAACCATTAGGATAGATCTCCCAGCCTAGATCGTTCACTGGGGCACCCTTTAAAGTACCATCGCCTATATATTTTATAGTGGAGCGAGAATAATAGTTTAGTGCAACAAAATCGCAGTAATCCCCTTTTTTCACATCTTCAAAATTCTTCAAAGGAAATTTAAATTCACCTTTGTAGTAAGCACTGTTCATCAGAGATTGAAATAACCATTCAGTAAGTTTTGTGGAGGACTTATGGATCAGATTTTTAGGGTTTACTGGTGCAAAAACCCTCATGTGATTTGCAAAGCTCACCTTTGTATCTTTATATCCCATCTCTTTTCTCATCCTATGTATTAGCTCATAAGCTTTTATGTGGCAGACAGCCATTACAGAATAAACATTTATGGTACTAAAAAACGACTTTTCACCAGGCGGCCACAGCCCATAAAAATAAGCATGAGTCGCATACACATTAGGTTCATTTATGGTCAAGTATTCAGAGATTAAATCCCCAAAATTCTCTACGCATATTTTCACATAATTTAAAAATATCTCGATGTTATCCTTATTTTTAAAGCCGCCTTTTTTCTCAAACCACATCGGATTTGTAAAGTGATGTATGGTTAAAAGTGGAAGTATTCCATTTGACTTGATTTCTGTAATCAATGACCTGTAGTGTTCTATTGCCTCCTTATCTATTACTCCCTCTTTTGGTTCAATGCGAGCCCATTCAATTCCAAATCTATATACTTCAATCCCCATGGATTTCATGAGTTTAATGTCGTCTTTCCAGAGATTATAATGATCATTTGCTCTGGAAGGATTTGAATTGTCTTTTATTTTTCCTTTAGCATACCAATCATTCCAGCTAGAATCAAGATTTCCGCCTTCAATTTGCGTTGCAGAAGTCGCTACTCCAAGTTTAATATTGAGTTTAAAGCCCATAACCCTCGCTCCCTATAAAATTATTTTAAGTATTTATTCATCCATTCTATTATTTCTTCTAGTCTCTTTATTCTATGCTCTGGCTTTCCTGAACGTGACAATTCATGATTCTCTCCATGAAATACAACCAGCTTTGACGGAACGTTGTTTATCTTTAAAGCAGTGAACATCTGATATCCTTCGATAATAGGGCATCTATAGTCTTCGTCTGAATGCAAAATCAAAGTAGGAGTCTTTATCTTATTCGCATATTTTAAAGGAGAATGCCACCACAACTTTTCAAAATCCCCCCACAAACTTGCATCCATCTCATTTGGTGCAAAATAATAACCGATATCGCTTACATACATGGATATCCAATTTACAATACCCCTCTGAGCTACTGCAGCTTTAAACCTATCTGTATGACCTACGATCCAGTTCGTCATGTATCCTCCATATGATCCACCTGTAACACCAATTTTTTCTCTATCTATGGAAATATATATTTTTAACATCTCGTCTACAAATTGCATTATGTTGTCATAATCGATAGTGCCGTATTTCCCTCTGATATTAGCAAATTCGTTTCCCTTTCCATCAGACCCTCTTGGGTTGCAAAATAGCACAAAGTAACCTTCATTTGCAAAATACTTCATCTCATGGAAATAAACATCTCCATAGGCAGCTTTTGGTCCACCGTGGATTTCTAAAATAGCTGGATACTTCTTGTTTTCATCGTAATCCACAGGGAACATGATAAATCCATCGAACTCTGCCCCTTCTTTGTCTTTAATCACATGGTAATTTAACTTAGTATTGCTTACATTAAACTTTTCATTGAACTTCGTTTTTTGGACTAATCTGCCATCTTCTAGGCTGTATACCTCTTGAAGCCTGCCACCTAAAAGACCCACTGCTATAAAATCACCATCTTGATCTATATCGAAGAACTGCACGCTTCCCTTGGAATTAGTTATGTTCTTCAATTCTTTTGTGTTTAAATTTAGCTCATAAATATCAGAATAAATCCCATCGATGGAAGTAAAATAAAAATTATCTCCATATACCTTATGGGAAAATCCTTCTCCGTATGAACAATCTGTGAACATAGATGTGCATATTGATCTATCGTATTTAAAGATCTCGGCACGACTTTTATCCTTTGGATCCAGGATATAAAACGTAGGATGCTCGTAAAAAGAATAGTTCTCACCTTTAGATGCAGCGAGGATTATCTTATCTTTCCAAAAATCGAAAGTATAAATGAACATAGCTTCATCTAATATTTTTTCTACCTTTCCTGAATCGATTACATATAGGTACTCTTTGATATCTTTAACTGCAGATGTTTTAGGAGCTTCTGTATATGCGATGATACCATTTTTAGAAATCTTATACTCTGAAACATCTGAAGCAGGAGGTGTTAAAAGAGTCAATCCTTTTTCAGCATTATAAGTGTAGAGCCTCTTTATCTTACCATAGATAAAGCCTTCACCATTGGACCAAAAAGGAAGTTCTTCAATGACTTCATAATCGTTTTTTACTGATAAATCCTTAGGTCTATCGTTAAAAATTGCAGAAACTAAGAAATCACCATTTGGAAGCAAGTCTATCTTTAGGACTTCAGCATCGATATTAAATGCATGTTTTGCTTCTCCTCCATTTATATTTATTTTATGAAAAGAACTTATCTCTTGCCCCCTTTCCTTTTTATCTTTAGATTCTTTATCTCTAATCTCAGAAAACAAGATATTTTCATCATCAAGCCATATAAATGAAAAGACATTACCCTTTTCATTAGTCAGTGGACAGCAGTTATCTTCTTTTAAGATGAATATAGATGAGTAATAACCGTTGTCATCGCTTGCTTTTTTAGCTATAAAAGCAGAGTTTTGACCATTTGGTGAAAATTTTAGTTCAGATAAAAAAAAGTATTTTTTTAAATCGTCTATTTTTAATCGCTCCATAAAATTCCTCCTCATATAATATATTGTAGTTCTTAATTTATTGTAACTAATAATAAGCCCATAAAGCAAATATTTAAAAATATTTTATAATAAAATATGAGTTTAATTTCTATATTTTATTTATTTCGAAATTGTCATAAGACAAGAAAATATGATATAATAAATAATAGAATATATCAGTATAAGGGGGAAATTAGAAAATGGATACCGAATTAAAAACATTTTTGGAAAATATTATAAATGAATTAAAAGATGAACTGAATAGTAAAATTGACAAAATCGATTCTAAAATTGAAATTATTGAAATGAAATTTACAAATGAGATGAAATCATTGAAAGATGAATTGAACAGTAAAATCGATAAAGCTGATTCTAAAATTGAAATTGTTGAAATGAAATTAACGAATGAGATGAAATCATTGAAAGATGAATTGAATAGCAAAATTGATAAAGCTGATTCTAATATTGATAACGCTCAAATGAAATTAACAAATGAGATAAAATCATTGAAAGATGAATTGAACACTAAACTTGACAAAGTCGATGCTAAAACTGATGATGTTGAAGCAAAATTAGCAAATGAGATAAAAGAATTAAATAGTAAATTTGATTCTAAAATTGATAATGCTCAAGTGAAATTAACAAATGAGATAAAATCAATTGAGGATGAACTAAATAGTAAATTTGATTCTAAAATTGATAATGCTCAAGTGAAATTAACAAATGAAATAAAATCGATGAAAGATGACTTGAATAGTACACTTGATAATGCTAAAATAACATCAACAAATGATATGGAATCGATGAAAAGCGATATCATTAAACAAATAAATTCCTCAAGCTCAGAAATGGTAGAAAGAGTAGAGCATTCAGTGGAAAATGTTTTAGAATCTCAAATTGCTGAAGTAATACTTGATATTAAAGAGGTTAAAGAGAATATTGGAGTTTTAGAAGAACGAACTGATTTAAATACAAATGATATCATTAAAATTAGAAAAATAGAAAAATTAAGATCGAGTATGTGATAATACTAATCTTAGAAAGGTTAGGAATAAAAGAGAAATCTTAGATTTATGAAAAAACATCGCAAATTAAAAATTTTTTTAAGCCTTTGTGTTTTGATAGCGGCTGTTATAGTAGGTTATTTTTTAATTTCTGGATGGGTAAAAAGCCAGCCTAAGCTTAATTATACATATGGCACAAATTCAAGCCGTATAGTAGCCTATCCTGATGCAAATTTTGCTATAATAAGCGACATCCACACATACGATCCTTCACTTGGAACTACAGGCTCAGCATTTGATGCGGTTTTGCATTCTGATAGAAAGCTTCTCATAGATAGCGAAGATCTCTTGGATTATGCCATTGGAGATATCCTAAAATCCAATGTAAAGTTTGTGCTTGTGAGTGGTGATTTGACAAAGGATGGAGAATTAGTAAATCATGAAATTGTAGCAAATAAGCTCAAGCAATTCACTGACGCAGGACTAAAGGTTTACGTCATCCCAGGCAACCACGACATCAATAATCCTGGTGCAGAATCCTATTCAGGTGACTCATCTACACCAGTAGCAAATATCACTCCTGATGATTTTGTACAAATATATTCTGATTTTGGTTACAAAGACGCATTAGAGCGAGATCAAAATTCTCTTAGCTACCTTGCCGAACCTGTAGATGGACTTTGGCTTTTAGCAATAGATGACTGCAGATATAGAGAGAATACGCCTGGCACCGAAGAAATTGTAAGTGGAAAGATAAGCCAAGCTACCGAAAATTGGATCGAAAGCGTATTGAATGAAGCTGAGCAAAAAGGAAAAGCAGTCATGGTTATGATTCACCATGGCGTTGTGGAGCATTGGGACGGGCAGTACAAATTGCACCCTGACTATTTAATCGAGGATTATACTCATTTTGGAAATCTTTTAGCGTCATACAACGTGCGAATAGCCTTTACCGGGCATTATCATGGGCAAGACATAACTGAAAGTACCTTTGGAAATAATAAATATCTTTACGATGTACAAACTGGCTCATTGATCACAGCACCTTGTCCTATCAGGTATTGCTCGATAAAAGATAATGATATCTCTATAAATAGTGAGGACATCGTAGATAAACTACATCCTGGTACAGACTTCGCACAGACTGCAACTGCTTTTGTAAAGTCTACTATAGTGAATGAAGCCGAAAAGACCCTTAAAAAATATAAAGTGTCCGATGCTGATACAGCTTACATAGCAAATGCAGTTGGAGATGCCTTTGTTGCTTACTATTCTGGTGATGAAGATCCAGCTATGAGGATCCCTATGGATGAAAACAAGCTGAACCTCTGGGGACGCATCGTTTATAACATGGAAAAATACGTGTTAAATGGACTGTGGAAGGATTTACCTCCTGCTGATAACAACGTCAATTTAACATTGAATTAAAATATTCAAGTGTCACAGTGAGAATAATTAGGTTATTCTTTCTCACTGTGATATTTTTTTAATTTTAGCTATATCCACTGAGCAGGTAAAACCCATACATTATCTTTTAGTGGCAACATTTCCTTTGCCAAGCATATAACTGCTCCAGTTCCAGTCTTTTTATCTGGAATCCCGTCAATGAATTGGAATGACTTCACCATGGATTTTGTCGGGTCGCTTGTTGTTTTAATTTCAATGGGGTATAATGTATCTCCATCCTGGATCAAAAGGTCAATTTCATTTTTATCCTTGTCACGATAGTAATACAGCGGTGGTTTGACAATACCGTCGTTATAGTAACTTTTTAAAACCTCTCCAAACACAAAGCTTTCAAAGATATGACCCCACATAGCACCGCTTATGAGCTGCTCCGGTGTATTCCAACCAAGCAGAAAACAAGCAAGTCCAGTATCGAGAAAATAAAGCTTCGGTGTTTTGATTAGCCTTTTGTTGAAATTATTATAGTATGGCTCTAAAAGATAAATAAGTCCGCAGGATTCAAGCACTGACAGCCACGACTTTACGGTCTTTACATCCTTCCCGCAGATTTCAGCAATGGTGGTAAGATTTAACATCTCTCCTGTAAGAGAAGCTGTTGCCCTTACAAATTTGATAAATGCTGACTCATCTTGAATATTCAAAGTATCTTTTATATCCTTTTCTATATAGGTTTGAAAATATGAATTGTAATAATCCGCCCAGTCATGCAAATCGCTTTCAGTCTCATACAGTTCTGGAAAAAATCCTTTGTGGATACAGGAAACCAATTTAGTATAATCAAAACCAGTAGTCGCCTTTTCAGCTTCTATCATGTTTTCAGATATCGGCAGGAATGGTTTACGATAATTGCTTCTTAAAAGCTCTCGAATTGAGATTCCTAATAGCTTTATAACACCAGCGCGCCCAGCCAAACTATCGCTAACATTCTTCATCAATTTCATGCTTTGAGATCCGGTGAGGTAAAATTGCCCCTTTGTTTTGTCCTCATCCACAATGTCTTTTATATAGTCAAACAGCTCTGCAGCCTTTTGTATCTCGTCTACTACAACAGGCGGTTTATTCATCTCAAAAAAAAGTGAGGGATTTTCTTTTGCACTTTCCCTTACAAGTGGTCGGTTGAGCGTAACATAGTTGATATTTTTATAAATCTCTTTGATCATGGTAGATTTTCCAACTTGACGTGCTCCAGTTAAAACAATAACCGATTTGCGCTTTGAAATGCGTTCAACAACGGATTCAATATGTCTGTGGTAATACACTAAAGTCACCTCTATTCGACTATTTTGGAGTTATATTCCATTATAATCAAGAAAGTAAGATTTGTCAATTAGTTTAATAATTAATAATTTGTAAGCCATTCCATGTCTAATTTCCAATATTTCTATATTTCCTCACGGTGAGGAAATTTCCCCACCGTGAGGAAATTCCTAATTGTAGTGCATATTTTTAAACTCCTATAAATTTTTTTATGATTCAATTGTTACGCTCAATAAGCTTTAAACATGTATCAAGGGGAGATTCTCCATCAGGTGATTTAAAATCAGGAGTTGTACCAAATTCTTGGTTGCTCGAACCATCTAAGTTAAGTCCATATAACATAGAATATCTAAGTGCAACGCCACTATTTGGCAGTATTAGATACACAGGATCTATTCCAATACCATCCCCGCCTGTATTTTCACCTACAAGTGTTGAAAAGTGAGTATTAGCACAAAATTCTGAATAGCTATCCGATGCAGAATATACATTATTATTTATTAAAGTCCAGATCTTACCATTAAAATCTATGCTATTTTCATCCGGTTCAACAGACACTTCAGATGAAAAGAAATTAGTAAATTGTTTTAAATCATCTTTATTAATATTCTTAAAATAAGGTAATTCATCTATAGATTTTGAATTAATAAAAATCCCTGAATCATTTAAATAAGGATCATTATTTGGACTTGAGGTAAAAAGCAGGTACTGAGTAAAGGATAATTTATCCTTGATTAAGGGAGCAACTATATTTTGCATCCAATAATTATCTGATCCACCGCCATTATCAGTTATATCGATGATTAAATTCTTATAACTGGAGACTTCCCTTAAAAAATCAATAATTATTTCATAATCTCTCTGTATAAAATCTTGAAGAAAAGTATTTATTTTCATATAAGCTATTTCTCCTGGAACTATAATCCTAGTAATTACATTACCCTCAGTATAATTAGTTTGAACAGGTATTATGTTCGCATACTCTTTTTCAATATTCAAAAGATTTAAATACAATTTTTCAGTCTTTTCATTATTGATCACATTATACCAAGCTTCTCTCATGGGATAATCTTTAAAAGTATCTTTAACATATTCGTACAATTGTGGATCCAAAACGCTCAAATGTCCAATTTTAGTAAAATTGCTTATACAATCATTAATGTATTTTAAAAACTCTACATCATTATGGCTATCTATAATTTTTTCCTCATATTCCTTTTCGATACCTGAAACATCAATTCCTAATCTACTAGCCACACCAAAAAATGGAAAACTAGCTTTTAAATTTGTCCACATATACTCATAATCTTCCAATTTTTGTTCCTCAGTAAGATCTCCAAGTATGTATTGATTTTTTGTCATAACATCATCGATATTTTGACTAACAGCTGAATTAACTGGGCTTGGGCGACATCCCGCAAAAAAACATACGATTATTATAGAAACCACAATTTTTTTTAACATTATTTACCTCTTTTATTAAAATACATAATTTTTTACTTATAATAACACTTTTATTCTGTCCAAATATCGCATATGTCCTTTGTATAACATCTTTTATCACAAAATATAACATGCATATAGTGCGAACTCCGGACCATCAATTTTTATCTCATCAATCAATTTAAGTCCTTGTTTCTCATAAAATTCTCTTAATTTACATCTTTCTCTTATTGTACCTAATCTTAAAGTTTTTACACCTATTGATTTTGATTTTTATTTAACATATTTATCATATCAAAATAATAAAGAAAGGAATTTATTTATAATACAAATACGCCTAAAGTTTAAAAACTTTAGGCGAAAAACTAATTGCTTAGCTCAATCGGACATACATTCATCGTCCTAATCGGTTTTCAGCAATCTTATATACTATAATCATTCCCATTCATCCTCTATCTCATCTAACCCATCTTCCCAATTCTCACCACAAACTTCTTCAATAGAATATAGTTTTTTACCTGTTACCTCAAAAGGATAATTTATTTCCCCTTCAAAGACAAAAGTTGCTTCACCCTTCATAAACACACTTTCACCTTCTATTTTTATCTTAAGTTTTCCCCCTGGAACATCGACTAAAACTTCCTTATTAAGTAAGCCTAATCGATCCCCACAGACTACAGATGCAGAAGCTCCAGTACCGCAAGAAAAAGTTGCTCCAGCTCCTCTTTCCCATGTCTTAACGATTAACTCGTCTTTATTTACTACCTTGCAAAAATTAATATTTGTTCCCTTTGGAAATAATTTATATTTTTCAATAAATGCTCCTTCTTGAACATTTATTTCATTTTCATCGTCATAAAAGATCACAGTGTGTGGTACCCCTAATAATAAAGAAGATATTTCATAACTCTTATCTAAGACGCAAATCTTCTCTCTTACTATTTCATGATCCGATAAAGCTGGAATATCCTCTGGAGAAAAAGAAAACTTGCCCATATCTATAGTTACATCATTTCCTTCTATAATAGCATTTTTAACTCCATCATCAGTATAAATTTTTATACTACTATTATTTATTATAGAATTCTTAAATAGAAAAGCCGCAAAACATCTTATACCATTGCCACACATATTGGCATTTGATCCATCAGAATTCACAATTTTCATGTAAGGCATACCATCCTTTTCCCGAACAAAGATAACTCCATCTGCTCCAATGGAAAACCTCCTATGGCAAAGCCTAATAGCTAATTCGCTTTCTTCTCCCTTAAATTTTTCTAATCTATCATCGATAATTATAAAATCATTTCCGGTTCCGTGCATTTTAGTAAACTTCATAAATTCACCTCAAAATTTGCATTAGCATAAAATTAAATATATACTTAATTATTATATGATAAAAATAAAGGTGATGCTATGGCACTGGATGGAATATATTTATATTCTCTTATATACGAACTAAATTTAAAACTTTCAGGTGGGAAAATCGATAAGATAAATCAGCCTGAAAAAGATGAAATCATATTTTCAATTAGAAACAACAAAGAAAACTATAAG
>WQUF01000131.1 GCA_009785875.1 Oscillospiraceae bacterium
GGTTATGTAAATTTTAGGGGGATCTTTATGAAGAAAAGAGTGGTTATAACAGGGATGGGAGCTGTTACTCCAGTTGGAAACAATGTAAATGATATGTGGCGCAATATAAAACTAGGGATGAATGGGATTGAGACCTTAAACCTTATAAATATTGAGGACCATAGAGTTAAATTTGGTGCAGAAGTTAAGAATTTAAATTTTGATGATTTTATCGATAGAAAGAAAGCAAGGCATAATGATAGGTTTACTAATCTTGCTTTGATCTCTGCTATTGAAGCATATGAAAATTCTAAATTGCATAAAGAAGAAATTGATTTGAATAGGTTTGGTGTAATATTTGGATCAGGAATAGGGGGCTTACAGACGATTGAAAATGAATATGAAAGGGGTCTAAAAAGGGGCTTTGATAAAATATCGCCTTTTTTTATTCCTAAGTCTATAATAAATTTAGCAGCAGCAAATATAGCTATTGAATTATCTGCAAAAGCTACTTGTCTAGGCATTGTGACAGCTTGTGCTTCAGCTAGCAATGCAATTGGTGAGGCTTTTAAAAATATAAAAGATGGATATACTATTATTATGCTCGCAGGAGGAGCAGAAGCTGCTTTTACTCATTTGGGAGTTGGAGGATTTACATCATTGACAACCCTTTCTGATAGCAACGATCCAAATAGGGCATCTATACCGTTTGATGCTGAAAGATCTGGGTTTGTCATGGGAGAAGGTGCAGGATCTCTTCTTTTAGAAGATTTAGATCATGCTAAAAATAGAGGAGCAAAAATTTATGCTGAAATTGTTGGATATGGATCAACTTGTGATGCTTACCATATTACAGCACCTGCAGCAGATGGTGAAGGTGCTGTTAGGTCTATGGAAATTGCATTAAGCGATGCGTGTCTTGCTCCCGATGATATAGGGTATATAAATGCTCATGGAACAGGCACAATTTCAAATGACATGTGCGAGACAATTGCTGTCAAGAAAGTATTTAAAGATTGCTTGGATAAAATAGCCATCAGCTCTACAAAATCTATGACAGGGCACTTATTAGGTGCAAGTGGTGCCATAGAAGCTATAATAGCAATAAAAGCGCTAGAAGATGGTTTTATGCCTCCTACAATTAATTATAGAGTTCCAGATCCAAATTGTGACTTGGATGTAATCCCAAATGTGGGCAGATTAAGAGATTTAAAATATGTCATGTCAAATTCATTTGGTTTCGGAGGGCATAATGCATCTTTAATATTTAAAAAGTGGGAGGTCAATCATGAATAGCAATGAAATACAGAAAATTCTACCTCATAGGTATCCATTTCTTTTATTGGATAGAATCGATGAAATAGTAGAAGGCAAAAGGGCAGTAGGCATAAAATGTGTAAGTGCAAATGAATCTTATTTTCAAGGGCATTTCCCTAATGAATATGTCATGCCAGGTGTCTTGATAATTGAAGCATTAGCCCAAGTTGGAGCTGTTATAGTATTATCTATTCCAGAGAATAAAGGTAAATTAGTATATTTTGCAGGAATAAGGGAAGCTAGATTTAAGAAAAAAGTAATACCAGGTGATGTTTTAAAGCTTGAGATGGATATAATAAAAGCTAAAGGATCTGTTGGATTTGGAAAGGGAACTGCCTATGTTAACGAAGATATTGTAGCAGAGGCAGAGCTTATATTTGCCATTGAAAAATAAAATAATATTGTTAAAAGAAGTTGATTCTACCAACGATTATGCGAAGAGGAATTTTGATAAATTAGAAAATGGTTCCATAATAAGTGCAGAAATTCAGAGTAAAGGTAGAGGTCAGTTCGATAGGATCTGGTTTAGCTCTCCTCTCGACATAAAAATATCTATCATAATAAAAGAGGATATTGACATCAAAAACATTTATGATTTTTCTATTATACCAGCTGCAGCTGTTATGGCTTTTTTAAATGAATTAAATATAAAATCAAAGATTAAGTGGCCAAATGATATTATGGTAGATGATAAGAAGATTGCAGGAATTCTTGTAGAAAGCTTTATTTCTGATAAATTAGAAGGGATAATTATCGGCATAGGAATCAATATAACAGATGAAAATAAAATAAGTTTAAAAGATAGAATAATTAGTCTTGAAACTTTAATTAAATTTATTCCAGAAAAATTGGATTTAATCATTGATTTTATGAAGTGTTTTAATTATATTTTAGATAATTACTTAAAAAATGGAATGAGAGAAATAATTGAAATCACTAAAATTTAGAGTTTAGCTTTTTAACACATGAATAAAGTCCAAAAGCTTTTGCAATTGGACTTTATTTTTACCTTAGTTTATTTAATTTGTTCACTACTTTTGGTTTTTGACCGGTTTCAACTAATTCTTTATCGGTATTTTGATTATATATGTTCATGACTTTAACAGTTGTGCTGTTTTTTTCACCTTTTTTACCCTTTAACCCAGTTAGGTAAATAAGATTTCCCTTGCTGATCTTTATAAATGAAGGGGCTTTAAAGAACTTATTTTTTTTGTAAAAGGATTTTAGAGGCATTTTACTTCCTTCAGGTTTCATTATTATTTCTACATAAAGCTTGTAGAATATCCAAAGAATTCGTTTTGTTGTGATTTGAATTGAAATAACTTGCCCACGCAAGTATACTATTCTATCACCATATTTTTTAAAGAAATTATCTGCGTAAGATTGTGCTAGTTTATCTTTAAAACCCATATGTATTATCTCCTTTATGATATAATTCCTAAGTCATTATATCATAAAGGAAAGCAATTTTAAATAAGAACAAAGTTTATATTTTTATACTAATGGGATATTTAATTCTATTTTTAATGTGGTAAGTGGCGATAGGGTTATTGAAGCAGGAATTTTCAAGTTAAGAAGGGTTAAATCATTTATATTCGCATTGCAGTCAAATGTAATGGATGCTCTTTTTGCTATACCTTTGTTTTTTGAAATAAGCAAATCTCCTTTTGAGCTGTCTATGATTTTTGCATTTCCACTTATGCTCGGGAATGAAATTTTGTTCGATGTTGCTTTGCTGTTTTTAGAATTAGTGACATCTATAACATAATAATAGTCATTTATATCTATACAATTATATGTACATTCTGATTGTATTGGAATAGTGTTATTAAATGCAAATGAATAACTCCAAGAATCATCTTCATTTATTGTATTTGGACCAGTATATGTTATCTTTTCGAAAATCATAGCAAGTGAATTTTTACTGAAGTATTTATTTATTTCGTTATAAGCTTCAGCGTTTTCCATGTATTTTGGATCTATTTGCCAATTTTTGATGTCTACTACTTTACCGTTTTCATCTATTGCTAAGATGAATGATTTACCATTTAATTCTTTTGCAAATTCATTTAATGTATTAAAAGGATCGATTATTTGAGGGACATCTAAATCTTTAAATTCACTGTCTATTGAACAATCATTGAATAAAACTTCTATTTCATATCCAGTTTTAGAGGTACTTAAAACATCCATCGTAAAATTTAAATCAACTACTTGAGAAAAATTTATTTTTTGGAAAAAAACAGTGTTATTAATGGTGTTTTTTATATTTATGTTTCCGTTAAATGTATCTGATTTTTCCAGGTTTATTCTAGAGGTTACTACCTTTTTTGTGGTAGTATTTGTATCTTTTGTGGCATTTGTCGTGTTAATGATTTCTTCTTTTTCAGGTTTATTACAAGCAAATAAAAAAGTGAAGGAAATACAAACAAGCAAAATCAATATTTTTTTCATCCAATTTCGAGCCCCCTAATTAGTATTCTAAATTGATTATGAACATTATTTTTAATATATAAACCTATGCAATTAAAAAAATATATAATATTATATGATGAACTGAGTGGAATGATGAAAGTGAGGAGCATATTATAATTAGAAGGCTTTTGAAAGTTTATGATATATTAAGCTTGATTGAGTAATAGATATATAAGGATAGAAAAAGTATTATAATATTGTGAATATGAATTAAATAGTTTCAAATACCATAAATAATGATTAGGTATAACTTGTTTTTTAAATTAAATTCGTTTATAATTAATTCATCACGTTGAGGAGGTGTTTAATATTATTCAATTTATAATATTATGGGTTACTATAGCAATTGTTGCCGCAGTTGTTGATATTGCTACGTCCAATATCTTATATGTTTTATTTTCTGTTGGTGCTATTTGTGCATTGATATTAGCGTTATTCGGCGTAAGATTTTTGCCACAGTTTATTGTATTTGGCGTAGTATCAATAGTTTTGCTTGTGTTTCTCTATCCTCTCATTAGAAGGGTTATAAAAGAGAGAATACCACAAACGAAAACTATGGAGGAAAGCTATATTGGTAATTGTTTTATGATTGATGGAGATATAACTAAGAATAACTTGATAAAATACAAAGGAGTTTATTGGACAATGATTGCAAATGGGCAAGAAAGCGATATACAAAAAGGTGATACTGTAAAAGTTACTGGAATAGATGGCAATAAATTGATCATAGAAAAATATTATTACAACAAAACAATTTAAATAAGATGGGGAGTGTTTGTTTATGAATATTGGTACATTGATTTTAGCGATTTTGGTGCTTATCATATTGATAGTAGTAGTGAGCAGCATCAAAGTTGTCAATACTGGATATGTTTTAATCAGAGAGAGATTGGGACAATTTAAAGATGTAATGCAACCTGGATGGCATATCATAATTCCATTTATAGATAGCATAAGACAGAGAGTATCTACTAAACAACAGATATTTGATATAGAACCACAATCTGTTATTACAAAAGATAATGTTAAGATATCTGTGGATAATGTAATATTCTATAAAGTCTTAAATGCTAGAGATGCAATTTACAACATCGAACACTTTAGAGAAGGTATTAGATATTCTACCATCACAAATATGAGAAATATTATAGGTAACATGACTCTTGATGAAGTTCTTTCAGGAAGAGATAAAATTAATAACGAACTTTTACTGGTTGTAGATGAATTGACTGATGCTTATGGAATAAAGATCCTCTCTGTTGAAATTAAAAATATAATGCCTCCGACTGAGATACAACAAGCGATGGAAAAGCAGATGAAAGCAGAAAGAGAAAAGAGATCGGTTATTCTTCTTGCAGAAGGTCAAAAGCTAAGTGAAATTGCAAAAGCAGAAGGTGAAAAACAAGCTAAAATACTTCAAGCAGAAGCTGATAAAGAAGCAAATATCAGAAGATCAGAAGGACTTAAAGAGTCACAATTACTTGAAGCTGAAGGTAAGGCAAGTGCTATTAGAGAAGTTGCAGATGCTGATGCGGAAGCTATTAGAAAGGTAAATGCAGCAATCATTGATTCTGGGACAAACGAAACAATAATTGCAATTAAACAAGTTGAGGCTTTAAAAGAGATCGCAAAGAATCCTTCTAATAAGTTGATTTTACCTAATGAAACATTGACATCTCTTGGAAGCATCGCAGCTATTGCAGAAACGTTAAACTTAAATAAAAAATAATTTAAAGGTGGGATTTTTTCTCACCTTTTTTATAGATATGATCAATAATTATCATTGAAATCAAAATATTTTATAGCATCTTCACTTGGACTATATTCATCACTATTATTTTCAAAATTTATATTTAAGTTTTTAAAACTTTTATCCATAGGAGATTTTTTATTGCGTGTATTTTTATTCTTATTTTTGTCTTCATAAACATCAGAGATTTCATCAAAAATATCTATATACATGTAAGTTCTCCTCTTTTAACAATAAAATTTTAACTCTTGTATTTATTGTTCCCGATTTTCTTACAAATATGTTTGATCAAAAAAATTTATATTGTGGATCTATTTTCAGGATTGGAATATACTATAATGTAGTAGAATAGCTAGAACTCTTATCTATTGTGGTATAATAAATAGACCATTATATACTGTTGATAAAGAAGGAAAAGTATTAGATGGCTCAAATGAAAAGACAGGATCTTTTTTCAGCGAATATAACTTTAAATTAAAAAAGCTTTACGATAAATTTTACACAAAAAGAGCAGAAGAGCTTGCCCGAGAGAGGTTTGAAATATCTAATCAGTTTTATAATAGTATGCTCTCTGAAGTACGCACTAATTATATGAATGGAATTGGTAAACTTGAAAATATTTTAGATAAGAATTGATAAAGCCTCCAAATCATTCGGTCTGGAGGTTTTGCATTATGATTATTGTCTAAGATATCCATATTTTTAATGAAATTGAAATAGTTATTGAAACTATTGCTAAAATAGTAGTTATAACTAATCCCATAACCCATCTGGTAGTACTTTCCATGGACGAATTCATTTTTTCTTTCATATCATCTAATTTGGTATTCATTTCTTTTGTAGTATTTGATAAGGTCGATCTCATATCATTTAATAT
>WQUF01000132.1 GCA_009785875.1 Oscillospiraceae bacterium
ATTTCTTGCTAAATATTTAGTCCTTAACATGCCCAAAAATTCCAGAAATACTCTATTGTTGCTAGCACTGTCAACTTCATCTACCATCAATACAACTTTTCTGTCTTTGCACATATTATCAATATGAATATTTAATTTTATAAAGCTATTTACATCTTTGTTTAACCAAGCATCTTTATATTCACTAGAAATATTTACTAAATTCAATGATTTTCTAATCAATTCCATAAAGCTTAAGCAAAAATTTTTTGAAGATTCAAAGCTTTCTTCTCCCATTCCTTGAAAATTGATAGAAATAACAATATATTCATCTTTAAGCAAACGTCTAAGACAGGATAGAGTGGTAGTTTTTCCATATTGTCTAGGGCGGTTTATTACAAAATATTCACCATTTTTAACCAATTCAGCCATTACTTTAAGGTTATCATTTATATTAACCATGTAGTGTTTTCCTGGTATGCAGGTTCCTGTAACTTTAAAATTTCGCATATCATACCCCTTCTTTATTTATCTTTAAATACATTATAGCACACTATTTTATAAAAAAGAGTCCATGAATTACCTATGAACTCTTAATTATTTTAAGCATCATGATCATTTATATAATGACAATAACTACTCATTGAATCTTATGCATATAAATTAAATTTCGACACTATTCTATATAAAATTCTTCTTATCCTGAATAAAATAACGACTTTTATTTAATAATATTAAAATAAACTTTAAGATAAGGAGATTTGATCTTGAAAAGGCAATATTTTTTTAATTTAATTATTTCTTTTTTGTTGTTATTTTTTTTAATGTCGGAAACAGCTTTTTGTGCAAGTATCGACGAAGAGCCAATTATCACAGATAGAATAATTTATATTCCTGATGGCTACTATAAAATATCAAATAAATCATCAAACAAGACCATAGAAATTAGAGATTCTTTTTTTTCTAAAAATGCAGATGTAATTATAGATGATTTTGTAAATGATAATAATCAAATATTTTATTTAAAAGCTCTTTCGGATAAAAGTTATTCAATTAGTCCAGCCCATAGCAACCTATTTATCGGTGTTAATCCTGAAAATGAAAAGATAAACCAGGATACATGGAAAGACAGCGACTCTCAAAAGTTTTTTCTTGAAATTGATTATGATACTGGTTTTTTTAGAATAATTTCAAAAGAGACTTCTAAAGCTTTAACTGTAGATAATATAATAACTGGAACTTTAGTCTATGAAGAACAGAACGTCAATATTGAATATCAATTATGGAGCTTCGATAGGGTAGAAAAAAATAAACTAAATTACAATTATTTTGAAGACGGGCTATATAAAATTGCAAATTTAGAGACGCATAAAGTCTTTGTAATAAAGGATTTTAATTTTGGTCCATCACCTGTGCTTGAAAGTGTTTGGAATGGCGAAAACAATCAAATATTCCGCATAGAAAGGCTTGATGACGGAAATTATTCAATTAAAACTGTTCATTCTAATATGTATTTGAGCATTGAAGAAAAAGGGAAACTCATTGTTAAACCTTGGGATGATTTGGAATCTCAAAAATTCACTATTGATAACTACTCTGCAGATGAATATATTGTAAGATCTAAGCTCACGGGCAAAAGCATTGGAATTACTTCTAATGATGATATTAATAAAATTGATGATGAAAATAAGAACGAGGATTCAATCTATTATTTAGGAGAAGTCCTTAAAAATGATAGAAATTATCCTGAAAAGGGCTTTATCGATAGCGGCTTTTATAGAATTACAAATACTTTATCAAATAAAAATTTAGAGATAAAAGATTTTTCTCTTGAAAATGGTTCAACATTGATACAAACTGACTTAAAAAATGTAAATAGCCAGATCTTTTATTTTGAACATCTAGGAGAAAATAAATATGCAATTAAGCTCGCTCATTCATTAAAATCTTTACAGGTTTCACAAAATGTCGATGATTTGCTGATTATTCAATGGGACTTTTTAAACAATGAAAATCAAAAATTTTATGTGGAACCTTATGGGGATGGTTTTATCATAAGATCTTGCAGTACAAATAAATTAATCACTGTTTTAGATGAAAAGGTTATAGAACAAGATCAATGCAAGGATGGAGCCCAAATATTTAAAATCACAGAAGCTGCAAGAAATGAATTTAATACAGCAAATGGAGAGCCGCTACCTCCACCACCACCTCCAACGCCACCACCTCCAACGCCTCCACCAGAACCAGTAATTATAGCACCTCCTGCACCACCAATACCTACATCTCATCTTTTAAATGTACCTTTAGTTAATCAGCGTCCTGAGCTTCCCACTGGTTGTGAGATAACTGCTGTTACTATGATGCTATTGTATAGTGGCGCAAATGTAAACAAGGTTGCTCTTGCAAAAGAGATGCCGAGAAGTAGTGGTAATCCGAATTCAGGGTATGTAGGGAATCCATTTTTAAACTCAGGTTGGACAATCTATCCCCCTGCGCTCCTCCCCCTAGTCAGAAAATACGCTGGCAATTGCATGGATTTAACTGGTTGTTCTCAAGAAATTTTAGAAAGCCAAGTTTTAAACAATAAACCAGTGGTATTGTGGCTTTCGGGAATGTATGGGTTTGGAGTTCATGCTGTTACCTTAACTGGATTTGATGGGGTAAATTATTATTTTAATGATCCGTGGGCTAATAAAAAGAATATGCCTATGAAGAGAAGTACGTTATTACAAAAGTGGGGTGGACAGCGTAGGAGGGCGTTATCGTATTAAACTAATATAAAGTTATATTTTATAAAGTTCAAAATGGCTATTTATACGCCTCAGCGTATAAATAGCCATTTTGCGCCAGCCCCAGTCATTTTGCAACAGCCTCTTTAACAACTGTTAATTGTTCAATCGTAAGCGTTCACTACTATTACACTAATATGCTAAATATTTTTTTATTCCCAATTTGAATCCATTCCGACACTTGTTCTTTATTCTTTTTTTTACGAAAATCGAATATGAGCAAATATCCTTTATCTGCGTTTTTTGAATTCATATAATCCAATAACTGATCGTATGCTTTCTCCCTGCTTTTATCGCCATCCCAGATTTTGAGCTCTATAATAAATTGATCTTTGTTAAAGTCCACGACAATATCCATACGCCTATAGTCTGTAAACTGACTTTCTATATGATAAAAGCCTTTTCCATTTATTAGAGGTTTTAAAAAGGTAAGAAATAATAATCGTCCATGTCTCTCAAGGAATGGAACATCTACTTTATTATATATTTCCCTGTAATGATCAGAAAATTTGCTCAAAACTAATTCCATGTCAAATGTGTTATTTTTAATTACATCTTCTGGTAGAGTTCTTGAAATTTTATCTTTATAAAATTCTGAAGTCGAATCTTTCGATATGAAATAATTGCTTATCCTTATTTCAAATATCTTGTTTGAAATGATGACTTTTTTACTTTCACTTTCTTCCTTAATAAATCCAAACATACTCCCAAGTTTTATAATATTGTTATCGATATTATACGGTTCATTCTTGCCTAAGATTAAAATGGAGTATAGCAAATCGTATAACTCTTTATATATTTCAATATTTTTAATGAGATCATCAAATAAAGTATTATCTCTTGATAAAACTATTTTAACAGCTCTAAGTACACCGTCTATGGACCAGTTCCTACCTAGTTCCTCATCGATGAGTTTACAGATATATGAAACCAAAAAAGGATAGCCACTTGTATATTTATAAATTTCATGGGATATCGACTCAGTATCCATAAGCAATTTGGTTTCATTTTCATATTCTTTAAGCATAGATTCTATATCTTGAGGATTAAAAGACATATCCACATTAAATTCTACTGCTATATTCCATGGCGAATTAACACGGTTACCTTCTGCATTTTGTGGTGTATAATAACCTTCATTTATCAATTTAAGTTTAATATTTTTAATATTATATACACTTGCTAATATTACACTATGAAATGTATAATCGTCTCCATCATCTCTTGCTAAATATTTAGCCCTTAACATGCTCAAAAATTCTAAAAACACTTGATTATTACTAGTTTTATCAACTTCATCTATCATCAAAACAATTTTTTGATCTTCACACATCTTATCTATATGATAATCTAATTTTATAATACTATTTACCTCATTATTTACCCAAGCTTCTTTATATTCGTCTGATATATTTGCTGAATTCAATGATTTTCTAACCAATCTTAAAAATTCTATGCAAAAATTTTCTGCGGTTTCAAAGTTTTTATATCCTAGTCTTTCAAAGCTGATTGAAACAACAATATATTCATCTTTAAGCAATCGTCTAAGACAGGATAGAGTGGTAGTTTTACCATATTGTCTAGGGCGGTTTATTACAAAGTATTTACCTTTAGTGATTAGCTCAGTTATTTTTTTTAGATTATCACTTGTATCAACCATGTAGTGTTTTTCTGGTACACATAATCCAGTAACATTAAATTCTCGCATATCATACCCCTTCTTTATTTATCCATAAATACATTATATCACACTATTTTATCAAAAAGAGTCCATGAATTTATCCATTAAATTAATAACTCTTAAGTAAAGTTAGATGTATTCTGAAAAAAGTTTATTGCTTAAGTTGGTAAGGAATTCCACATCATTCCATTTGCTGGTAATGATTTTATCATGTACTGTGTAGGCATGATTATAATCTTCAATCGTAATTTCTTTTTTATCAAAGGCTTCCTGTAGCTCATCTGCATCGATAGTTATAGTTCGTCCATCAGGTAGAATTACCAAGTCTAAAAAAAGATCATTTGTACAAGGCATTCCATTCTCATCAAGAAAATTACCCTTGCTAATGTCAAAATACCATTCCAATAGCTCTTTTTTAGGATTGTAAAATGTTGTTAAGCACCAATCTTCATTTAGAGGAAGATACATTATCCATTTATATCCAGCACCTGCAAGGCAAATTTGCTCATCACCATCATTTACAAACAATTCTTTTGATCCTGGTAAAAAAGTAATTAGTGCAGAATATGTTTCAGGTTCATCAACTGATTTTTTTATTGAATACTCATATATTACATTTGGATTTTTAACAAAACTTCCTAAAATATCTTTCTTACGCATTTAATTATCCTCCATTTAAATATAATAAACTTTAATCAAAGGTATTTACATTATTATACTAAAACTCAATAAAAGGTTGACTGTTAAAAATAGATTACCATATTGGTATAAATTTTCATCATAAACATAATATATATAGGGATCAATACTATTCACTGCTACAATGTTCATTATTCAATATTCACTATTATTTGGAGGTACGAAATGAAGAAAAATTTACTTAAAATTGCAATCATAATTATCATAATAATTTTAAATACTGATATACTTATCAATGGAATAGAAAAAAAAGTCACTTCAGGTGATTTAGTATTGATAATCAACGGATTAAATGTCCATGTAGATGATGATGCAAAGGAAGTTCTAACATCCCTTGGAAATGATTACACTTTTGAAGAAGCAATTAGCTGTGCATATAAAGGTATGGATAAGTCATTTTCATATGATGGTATTGAGATCAGCACACTACCTATAGATGATAGGGATAAAATATGTGAAGTGTATGTAACCAGCGACAAATATGAAACTTTAAGAGGCATTAAGGTAGGTCTAAAAAAATCTGATATCGAGGAAACTTATGGAAAGGACTATACATTTGAAGATTCTGTTTTAACATATTGGATTGATGAAAAAGGAGATCCTAAATCACCAAAGCTTTATTTTGTTTTAGATGAAAACAATATAATTACAGCTATTAGTATTTTTAGTGCAAAAAACTCTGGACGGTGATTTATGGCTTTTAGTTCAACGATATTCATATTCATTTTCATGCCAATAGTATTTGGACTCATTTATTTAATTCCTAAAATAAAATTTCAAAATTATATTTTATTGATATCCAGTTTGATCTTTTATTCCTGGGGAGAACCTGTTTACGTCTTTTTGATGATAGAAATGGTGCTTATAAATTACCTATTGGCATTCTCTTTTAATACTAAAGATAAAAATGTTAGAAGAGGATATTTAATTCTAAGCATTATGATAAATGTGGGCATTTTAATCATATTTAAATATACAGGCTTTATTTTAGATAACTTCAATGATCTATTTAATTTAAATATTCCTATACCTACACTTGCTTTCCCACTTGGAATTTCATTTTTTATTTTTCATATGATATCCTATTTAGTGGATGTATATAGAGGACAAGCTGCTCCTGAAAAGAATTTTTTTAAGCTTTTATTATATATTTCTTTCTTCCCCAAATTAATATCAGGTCCCATCGTTAAATATATCGATATTGAAAATCAGATAGATGATAGAGAA
>WQUF01000133.1 GCA_009785875.1 Oscillospiraceae bacterium
GAATCCTCAGAAGGTATGTCCCACCAAAGCTGAGATCTTTGCCCGAAGACAACGCCAATCCTTTTAACATGTTCTTTCCTGTCTTTCCAGGGTATCCTTCCATTAACAACGCATTTACCAGAGTCTTGAACTAAAATTCCACAGAGGATCTTAATGGTGGTAGATTTTCCGGCACCATTTGGTCCAATATACCCAACGATTTCACCTTTATCAATGGAAAAACTGACATCAGATAGAGCAACCACTTCTTCGTATTCTCGCTTAAAAAAAGACTTAGCTGCATTTTTAAGTCCGCTTTGCCTTTTAGAGATCTTAAATGTTTTCCTTAAAGAATCAACTTGTATTTGAGCCATACTATACCCCCATATACAGATTAATATTCAAAGTATAATCATCAAATGAATTTTTGTAAAATATTTACGATGTATTCTAGTACTGTTGTAATGAGGGAAATATATATACTATAGTTTTATCTTAATTTTTCAAAAAAATGCTTGACAAGTTGACAGTTGTGATGTAATGTATATTTATAATAATTGTTGAAAAAACAAGGGCTTTATTAATTTGACCTATTTTTAAGCTATGAGGGTTCCTCATAGCTTTTTAAATTATAAATGTGGGGGTGCAAATATGAGTTGCGAATTAGTAAATGCCATAAAGAAAAATACAGAAATCCTTTTTAAAAATGCAAATATCATGCTGCAAACATGTAATTTAAATTTTATCCTCTGTGATTTACCAGCTTGGAAGCATGTTTATCATCAGTTTCATTCTCTCGATCAATGGTTTATAAATCCTAGTCAATATATAGAACCTGATTTTCACGAGCCAGGTCTAAACTCATTGAATGAAATGAGCAAAAAAGTTCTTTCAAAAGAAGATTTAGAGCAATATCTTGAAAAAATTCGCATTAAAATTATGAAATATTTAGATTCGCTTACAGATGATATGTTATATGAGGTTCCACAAGGCTTTAATGATAATAAATTGTCATTGATCATTTCACAACATCGACATTTCTATGCCCACTTAGGAAATATTAACGCTACTACTATAATCGAAACCAATAAGTGGCCGAGAGTCATTGGAATAACTGGTTCTTCTGAGGGATTTTATGAATGAGAATTATTTCATATGTGATTTCGAAAGATATTGTAAAAAGAGTAAAAGATGAAATTGAAATTATAAAAGAAGAATTAAAAGTATAAAGAGAAATGTCCTGGAGCATGTGCTTCACGGACACTTCTACAATTCATCTTTTTTACATTTTCAATATTTTTGAAATAGGATTTCTTTTAGTATCAATCTTGATCGCCTTATTTGGACATAATTCATGGCAGCAATAACAGCGAATGCAGTTTTTTGTGTTAATAAAAGCTTGTTTTTTCCCTTGCGATGTAGTCATAGTAATGGTTTTTTGAGGACAGGAGTTCGCACAAACGCCACACCCTATGCACTTTTCTTTTATCACAACAGGATATAGTTTTTTCTCTCTAGATGTGTTATTTCCATTCTTCGCTCTTAAGCTTTCAACAGTTTTGGTAAATTTATAATCTGGGATTATCAGAGTAGAAAGTTCTTCACCTATGACATCCACATCTTCTATTCTATTAGGCTTAAGTCCTCGTCGTTCTGCGGCTAATAACACCGGGTTTAATTCATGAGGTAGACCCATGATTTCGGAAGCCACAACATCAAGAGCAAGAGGATTTGTAGATGCTAATATCAGCCCAACATTTCTTGGTGTCCCCGATGCACCTGGTCCTTCGCCTTCTAACGCAAGAACCGCATCCATTATAGAAAGTCTGGGAGAGACATAAAGAGCCAAGTCTAGCAGCATGTCCGCAAAGCGATCTTTTTTAAACAGCTTTGCGTGAAATCCGACTTTAGACAATCCTGGTAAAATACCAAAGTGGTTTTTTACAGCTCCTGTCATATGCATTAGTGCGTGTGTCTTCATTTTACAGAGATTAAACACCCCATCAGCTTGTGTGATTGGCTTGATAACATCCATTTTTTTAAGCTCTTTACCTTCAGGAAAAGATACTTCATCATGTCCAGTATCCATATTTACTTCGATTCCTGCAAGCCTCGCTGCATCGTACATTTTACACGTTGTATAAATCTTTTTGAGTGTTCCTTCGTTATATGGTCCACCCGAGCTGTCTGCAATCAGTGGAATGGCACCTTCTTTCTTTGCCATTTTACCTACTGCACTTACAATAGCTGGATGAGTAGTAACTGCCTTTTCAGGAGCTGTGGATGACAATAGATTTACTTTCAAAGTTATTTTTTCACCAGGTTTAGCGAACTGCCCCATCCCACCCATTAAAGAGATGAGATTCAGGAGTTTTTCATCGGCCTTTTCATAGCTATCACATTTCACTATATATACGCTCGTTTTCATGCAAAAAAGCCTCCCAATATAATAAATTCTTATATAGACTAGTATACCAGAAAACACTTAATCTGTAATTCAAATATTAAACTTTTATTTCTTTATTTATTATATCTTCCCAAAAGGGTATTGCCTCAAGTGCTCCATATTTTTGAACAGTCATTGCACCTGCAATATTAGCTATAGAAACAAAATTAGCAAGATCATCAAAGCATATTTCAGAATGTGATGTATATTTATTGGCAACCTGGGCAAGTACACAACCAATAAATGCGTCACCTGCTCCAGTTGCATCCAGCATTGTTACTGGTTTTGATTTAACAAGTTTAATTTGACCATTCTCAGACAGCAGAGCACCTTCTGAACCTAATGTAACCATCACGAATTTTGCACCAAATTTGTTTAGCATTTGCGCTGCATTTTCCATATTCGATGTTCCAGTTATAATTTCAGCTTCTTCAGAACTCACTTTTAGAATATGGGAATGCTTTATAAATTTTAGACAATTTTCGATGAAAATATTTTTCTTACTGCCTAAAAGCATCGGACGATAATTTGGATCGAAGGAAATTATTTTATTATTTTTAATTGAGAAATTAAGCAGCAAATAATATGAATCCAATAATTTTCCGCCAAGAAATGCTGTTGCGCTGCCAAAATGGACTAAATTTACATCTTCTTTAGCGATCCATTCTAAGTCGACCTCATAATCAATATCTGCTCCACGTGCAAAATAAAAATCTCTTTCTCCATTTTCCATCAAAGATACAAATGCAAAAGTGGTTGAAAGATAATCTAAAGTACTCATCATGGAGCAATTTACGCCATAGCCCTCCATTGTTTTTCTTAAAAAACTACCAAAAGGATCTTTTCCTACGCTTCCTAAGAAATAAGACTGAGCTCCCATTTTATTGATTGCTACCGCCACATTAGCAGGTGCACCTCCAGGTTTTTTAATAAAATTTATACTATCAATCATGCTTTTCCCTTTATCAGTGCAGATAAAGTCGATAAGCAGTTCTCCCAAACAAAGCACTTTACTCATAATTAATTCCTTTCTAATTAAAACTATATTTTAAGGCAAGACATCAAATATCTTGCCTAAATTGCTTATTCTATTTCAGAAGATCCAAGCGACCTGGGTCATTTGCAAATACTTCCTTGATATTGTCTTTAGTTACAACAACAGGTGGAAGTTCATAAAGAGCTACATCTTTCTTGCCATTGTTTGTGGTTGAAGTTGGTATTGGCATAGCGTTACCAGCCTGGAGCGTCTTAATTATTTCAACTGTCTTGCCTACCAGTGCATCGGTTGGCTTAGCTACAGTGGAATATTCCTTGCCTTGCCAAATCCACTGAACAGTTTCGTTTTCAGCATCAAGACCCGAAGTAACAGGAGTATCTTGACCTGCTTGCAAACACGATGTGATACATGCGCGGGCTATACCATCGTTAGGGCAGAGCACACCATCGATTTTCTTACCGGAGTAGAAACCAGCAAGCAGAGAGTCCATACGAGCCTGTGCTTTGGAATTATCCCAATCTAAAGTTGCGCATTGAGTAAAATCTTTTTGACCTGAAACAACCACAAGTGTACCGTCGTCGATCTTTGGCTGAAGCACTGACATAGCACCTGTGAAAAAGTTAGGAGCATTTGGGTCAGCCGGTCCACCGCCGAAAAGCTCGATGTTGTAAGGACCTGCACCTTTTAATTTAGCTAATCCATCTAAGAGAGCTTGCCCTTGCAATTCCCCTGTCTTAACACTACCAAATTGCACTACGCCATCAACAGCTGTGGTATTTTCCAATAAACGGTCATAGCCGATGATTTTGATACCTGCAGCAGCTGCTTCTTCTAGAACTGTACCAAGTTGAGAGCCGTCAACCGGACCAACCACGATAACCTTAGCACCATTTTGAATCATCGACTCAATCTGTTGCTGCTGTTGTGGAACCTTGTTGTCAGCCTGCTGAACTATAGGCTTAAAGCCTGCAGCTGCAAGCTGAGTTTTGAACATATCGTTAGCTTCTGCCCAGTTTTGTGTACCGAGCCAAGGAAGTGAAACGCCAACCACTGCATCAGCTGCAAATCCTGATACTGCAGGGGCTTGTGTGGTTTGGGCAGCAGGAGCTTGAGTTGTTTGAGCTGCAGCAGCCTGTGTGGTTTGAGCAGCAGGAGCTTGTGTAGTCGATGTAGTATCAGCTGTACGTCCACCACCACATCCTGCCAGTATTATTGTGAAAACAAGCGATAACATGGATAAAGCAGATAAGCATTTTTTCATTTTAACCTCCTGTTTTAAGTCCTTAAGACTATTATATATAATCCAACAGCCAGTCTATGAAGAATTGCTGTCGGCTGGTGTCTCTTCATTTGGTTTGCCTTCCTTTTTAGGGAATAAACCAGGGAATATCGTCCCTATTATAGACCTGCGACCTTGCTGCTTATTGAGGACATCGAAACCAACTGCAACAAGAAGCACTAAACCTTTGATGACCTGAGTTCTATCTGCACCGACACCCAAAAGCATAAGCCCTGAGTTGATGACAGCCATCACCATACCTCCAACCATAGTGGCGAGTACGGTACCAATGCCGCCTGAAACAGCTGCACCACCGATAAAAACAGACGCTATGGCATCAAGCTCCCAGCCTGTGCCGTCTGATGGACCTGCTGCTGTAGATCGACCAACAAACATAATTCCAGCAAATGCAGCCAAAAATGACATATTAAGCATAGTAAGAAAATATGTTTTCTGGACATTGACACCAGATAATGCAGCAGAGCTTTTGTTCCCTCCAACAGCGTAAATGTGACGACCAAACCTGGTCCTTTGAGTGATGGTCTGGTAGATAATGACTAAAACCACCAGGATCAATCCAGGTACCGGAAATGATGTCCCAGGACGTCCCGAGCCGAAAATCCAGGTTAAATAGCCAATTACAACCCCAATCAGCGCAATCCGAACCACAACCGGCCAAAGTGGCTCCGATTTTCCGTTCATCTTTGCTGAGCGCATACGCTTTCGAAGCTGTAAAAAGGCGAATATGGCAATAGCGATGATTCCTAAGAGCAGCGTGGAGTTATTCATACCTGTCCAAGCAGGTCCCCATTCTGGAAGGTATCCCGCACCAAAAACTTTGAGCTGTGTCGGCGCAGGAACCGAAATTGACCTTGATATCCAAATAACACCACCTCTAAAAATCATCATGCCGCCTAATGTAGTGATAAATCCGGGGATGCCGAGCTTTGACAACCAGAACCCTTGCCACGCACCGGCTACAGCACCAATAAAAAGCGCAGTGAGCACCGCAAGCCACCAAGGAAAGTTGAGGTTCTTCGCTACCAATGCCATAACCATACCAGAGAACCCAGCAAGAGAACCGACGGACAAATCAATCTGCCCGATAACAATGACCATCAACATTCCAATAGCAAGCACCAACACATAAGCGTTTCCAGATATCAGATTTTGAAAGTTGGACGGAGTGACCATCCTGCCGCCTGAAGCTATGTTGAATATGATGATAAGTGCTACTAAGGCAATGACCATAGTATATTGCCGGATATCGTCGCTAAATACTTGCTTAATATATTTCATAAAGCTTTACCGTTCCTTTCTGATTCGTGTTCCTCAAGAGAGGTGTTTGTCATCATTCTCATAAGTTTTTCTTGATTGGCTTCGCTCTGGTTCAAAACTCCTGTTACTTTTCCCTCAAAAACAGTGTATATCCTGTCTGCCATGCCAAGGAGCTCAACCAGTTCAGAAGAAATCATTATGACTGCTTTCCCCTGGTCTGCAAGCTCATGGATCAGGCGGTAGATTTCGTACTTGGCACCAACGTCTATCCCTCGTGTTGGCTCGTCCAGAATCAGAATATCCGGCTCTGTAAACATCCACTTAGCAAGAACAACCTTTTGCTGGTTACCACCTGACAGTGTAGTTAC
>WQUF01000134.1 GCA_009785875.1 Oscillospiraceae bacterium
TTATCAGTCTTTTCTCAAAGCATCTATTGGATTTAGCTGAGCTGCCTTTCGAGCCGGATAGATCCCAAAAAAAATCCCAACTAAAGATGAAGATCCCAGTGCCAATAATATTACATTAATGTTCTGTATAGATTTTAGGCCTGTCAACCTTGATATTAGAGTTGCTAAAGAAATGCCTAAAAAAACCCCAACTATTCCTCCCAGCAAGCAAATAAGCACGGCTTCAATTAAAAACTGAGTCATTATATCAAAAGTCGAGGCTCCCAACGCCTTTCTTGTCCCAATCTCCCTCGTCCTCTCTGTAACAGAAACCAGCATAATATTCATAACCCCAATACCTCCTACTACCAAAGATATTCCAGCAACACAAACTACTAATAAGCTTACAATATTTATTATGGAACCATATTTATTTATCTGAGTGCTAGCTCTTTCTATTTTATACACTTTTCTTCCTAAGTTATTATGCTTAATAGCCAGAACCTTAAATATATTATCAGCTACCTCATTTATTCTAGTATCATTTTTAAGCACTGCAGATATCCTGAATAGGTTCTTTGTGTTCATCCCAAAATATTGCTCCAAAGTATATGGTATAAAAGCAAAAGCTGGTACTCCTACAACATCAGCTATATCAGTCCCAACTCCTGCGAAAAAAGGATCTATATCAAAGACTCCTATTATATGAAGATTCCTTCCAATTCCACCATAGTTAACCTTTAAGCTTCTTCCAATCACTTCTTTTGTTTTAAATAATTTTTCACAAGTTAAAGAATCTATTACTACATATTGTTTTGCATCCTCATAATCGCTTTTATTAAAAAATCTCCCGCCTAGCAGATCTATTCCCCCGATATTAGGAAATTCATTATTTACAAAATACAAATATGCTCCTCTTTTACCTTTATTCTCAATCTCTACAGTTCCATCCACCTGATCCTGAGGAGTCGCTGAATATATATCTACATCGCTATCTTCAATTGACTTTATATCAGAATAAATAAGTAAATCAGAAATTACTGAATCTTCCATATTTACTGAAATATTTAAAGTCTTTGCACCCATCTTATTAAATTGACCAGAAATCTGATCGGTACTTCCACTTCCTAAAGCTACAACTAAAATAACAGAAGATATACCAATTATTATTCCAAGCATCGTCAAAAATGATCTCATCCTATTGTGAAATATGCTGGTAAGAGAAGATCTTATACTATCGACTAAATTCATAAAATACCTCCTACAAAACAGTTCGATTTCTAACTATATAATCATCTCCAATTACCCCATCCCTTACTGTTACGATTCTTTTTCCATGTAGAGCTATATCTGGCTCATGAGTAACCATAATCACTGTGGTTCCCATATCATTTAATTGTTGAAATATCCTCATGATTTCCTCTGATGATTTTGTATCTAAATTTCCTGTGGGTTCATCTGCGACTAAAATAGAAGGATTATTCACTAATGCTCTGGCAATAGCAACTCTTTGCCTCTGCCCTCCTGATATTTCCCCGGGATTATGATGTACCCAGTTTAAAAGTCCAACTTTATCAAGAGATCTCTTTGCGATTCTCCTCCTTTTTCCAGCAGCAACACCGGCATATTGCATTGGCAATTCAACATTTTCTAAAATAGTCAGTTTTGGAAGGAGATTAAAAGATTGAAAGACAAAGCCAATTTCCTTATTTCTAATTCTCGCTAGCTCATTACCAGCTAAATGAGTAATCTCATGGTTATTTAAAAAATATTTTCCACTAGTAAGTACATCTAAACAACCAATTATATTCATTAAAGTCGATTTACCTGATCCCGAAGGACCCATTATACAAGTAAATTCTCCTTTTTCAACTTTTAGATTTACTCCATTTAAAGCTGTAAATTTAATTTTTCCTGTATTATAAGTTTTAGAAACATTTTGTAAAGTTATCATATGCTTGTCTCCTTACTATATGGTCACAAACACATCAAAATATAAAACTTTATTTTGATGTATCCTCGATGACCCTATCCCCATCTTTTAAAATAGGCTTTGGGTTTAAAACAATCTTTTCACCCTCAGTTACTCCATCCAAAATTTGAACATTCGAACCTGAAACAAGTCCTAATTTTACTATGTTATCTATAGCTTTGCCATTTTCAACAGAAAATATGTGTGTTGAAGCATCAGTATTTGCAACTACAGCTTGAAGAGGCACAACCAGGACACCCTTTAATTCTTCAAGAAGTATATCGCAATCCACATCAAATCCAATCTTTACATCAGGTATATAACTGCTTAATTTTATATCAACTACTAAACTGGCTTCTACTCCTTGAACTGTTTGAAATTGCGTGGCAGTAGGAGAAACTGTATCCACTGTACCATCATATTCCTTACCATTCACTGTTATTGTGGCGGATTGCCCGGTACTGATCTTATAAGAGTCATTTTTTGACAATCTTACCTCAACCTTTTGAGAATTTAAATCCTCAATGACTAGTGCAGCCATGAGTCCAGTATAGCTTTCTCCTTCAGCTATATTCAATTGCGTAATAGTTCCGTCAGCACCAGCTAAAATTGAAACATCTTTAGTTCCTGTAAGTGATGTAGCTGAAGCCACTCTCACAGTGCCGATCTCATCATCCGTTTTTACAGTATCTCCAAGTTTAACATCCAGCTTAGTCACCAGGCCTGTATCTATAATTTGTGAAAAACTATTCTGTGATTTTAAAGTACCTGTAGTAGATACTATATCTGGTATATCAGATTTGGTTACACTCCCTATTTTATACATGCTTGCAGCACGGGCTGCTTCTTGCTGTCTTAATAAATAAAACACAACAGCTGCAGCAGCGATAATTATAACTAAAACAATCGCTATGATTTTTTTTATCACACTATATTCCCCTCTCTTTATAAATCTTATATAAAGCATTTATAAATAAAAATACTATGCTTTTTTAACCCTCATAACCCATTATATATTAGTATTAACATTATTTTACCCAAAAATGATAAAAAAATGTTATTATTATTTTTTTAAATCTATTAATTCATAATTTCCATTTAAATGAATAATTATTATAGTAACAAAACTAAACAGTTTGGAGTGATACTCATGCGAAAAGATGCTTTCTACCGTGAATCCAGTATTTTAATATTTTCAAACATAGGGACTGGAATTTTAGGCTTTATGTTTTCCATTATCCTTTCAAAAATTCTCGGTGCAGAAGGAGTTGGTCTATATGGGCTTATAATGCCCATTTACAATTTAGTAATTTGCTTAATTTGCGGAGGTATAATTGCTGCCCTTTCAAAGACTTCTGCTTACTATTTTGTAAACAACGATTATAAAAACATTAAAAAAACTGTTAAAATTTCTGTCTCCTTTGATTTAGTATGGAGTGTTTCAATTGTAGCAATATTTTTCTTTTTAGCTCCTCTTGTTGGCGAGCATATTGTAAAAGACCCCAGAAGTCAATACGCTCTAAAAATTATATGTCCAGCTATGATATTTATTGCAATATCAAACATCCTAAAAGGCTTTTTTTATGGTACATCTAAAACAATAGTACCTGCATTAATAGATGTAGGAGAAAAATTCATAAGAATAAGTTTTTTTATCTTCATATTAAATGTTACAAAGGCGAAGACTGTTGAAGAGTGTGTCAGTTTAGCTTATTTAACACTTTGCATCGGAGAATTAATTTCATTAGCATTGCTGTACATATTTTACAAAATATTTACAAAAGATAAAAATGAAAGCCCAAAAGAGGAAAGTTATTCAAAACTTCTAAAGGATGTTTTAATGATAAGTTTGCCTCTCTGTGCATATAGCTTTTTAACTACAGGGATTGGCACTATATCCTCATTAATTGTCCCTAGAAGATTAATAGCAGCAGGTTTTACATATAAAGAAAGTCTTGCGCTCCTTGGAAAATTTTCAGGAATGTCGCTGACTATTGCCTTGTTTCCTATGATTGTAATATCAGCTTTTTCAACCATATTAATACCTAATTTATCTCAAATGATAGCATCAAAGGAATATGACTACATAAAAGAACGAACAGGAGAGGTGCTCCATATTTCGTTACTAGTTGGTCTTGCAACTTCAGTAATTTGCACTTTGGTTCCAAGTTACCTGGGATGGCTTTTTTATAAAAGTCAAGATATAACGAGTTACATACAATTTGCTTCATTCATTGCCCCATTTATCTATATTTCAGTCACAACCCAGAGCATTTTAAACGGACTTGGAAAAAGCAGCATTTTACTTAGAAATTCCGTCCTATGCTCTATTATAGAACTTGCACTAATATATGTGCTATCATCTATTAAGATTATCAATGTATATGGGATAGGAATCGCTGCAATTTTAAGCAACATCATATTAATCGCATTAAACTACTATGAGATAAAGAAAGCTATAATCCCTAATTTTAATTTCTATGATATTATAGTTAGTTTTTTATTATCAATATTAACATATTTTATACTAAGAGGGGTTATTTATAATGCAAGCAGCCTAAATTTCTACATAAAAACATTTTTACCAATACTTTTATCATTTGTAGTCATTTTATTTGGTGGAATTAAATTAAGCAGCAATAGGACAAAATGACTTTGTAAAATCCCTCGCCTATAATAGGCGAGGGAAATTTTTTTTATTCTAGTCACTAGCCACTAGCCCCTTATCTCTAGTCACTAGCCACTTATCACTAGCCACTAAAACTATACTTCCCCTGGCAATTGTGTAAATGCACTTGAAATAATCGCTATATCGCTATTGCTTGAATTACCTTTTGCATCTTCTTCCTGAGCTATCAATCTATCATTAGCAATAAGAGTTATATTGGGAGGTATATTTACAGTCCATAATCCACTTCCGGATATAACTGAAGAAGTAATATTTCCATTTCTAAAAGTGATTACAACTTTATTTCCTGGTGTTCCTATGCCCCTTACAATTTTATCCCCTGCTTTTACTGGCCGAGTGATCTTTAAATTAGTATAGCATTTCCCGACTTCAACAATTACTTCATTTCCATCCACTAAATTTTTATCTTTTTCAACTACATTTATGATATTTCCTTGTTTTAATGGCACACCATCTGGAACAGGTACAGACCAAGTTCCATCATTATTTACAATTCCTGAAGCTACTATCCCATCTTGAAATGTGATCTGGATTTTATCGGAAGCTTCACCTTTCCCGGTTATATCCTTATCTCCTGATGATACTGCATTTACTTGAGCTGTTGGAACTTTTGGATCGATGACTTTAACGGTGATTTCTTCGCTTTTGCTCCCTTTTTCATTTTGAGAATATACTTTCACCTTATCTTTTGCATTTAATTTAACATTATTTGGCACTAAAACATACCATTGTCCACTATCATAAACTACGCCCTCGCTTTTTATGCCATTTGCAAAAGTCACAACCACTTTCGTCGCTTGCTCAGCATTTCCTGAAATATACATATGAGAAGATCTAACAGGCAAATCCACAATAGGAGGTTCCAGTTCAAAAACCTGTATATTTATAACAGCAGCATCATTTCCAGATGAGTCTTTTCCTTTGGCAGCTTTTAAAGGATTCACTGCTAAATATATTGGATAAACTCCCTCAATGCTTTTTAACTCGCTCTTGTCTATGGTGATCCTGCTAATTAAATTATTGCACGTATTTACATTCCAGGCTACAGTTTTTGAATAATTTAACACATCTGATTCAGTAAGTATGGGTACATATTTTGATAAAATATTAAAAGGCTCAGCATCTATTGCTATATCCCCCATCATAACGGTATTTTTGCTTTTAACTGATACATAGCTTTTAGCAGTGGTTTCATTTCCATCGCTGTCTGTTATCGAGTAATTTACTATATACCCTCCTGCTTTTGATGTATCAACAGTACCTGATATAATAACCCTGTCAATTAAATTTTGACCATCTTCAAAATCTCGAGCCGAGTTTATAAGGGATTTTAAAATGATGGAACTATTTATATCCAATACCTTATTTGATACCACTTCTAAAACCGGGATCTGCCCTTTTGCTACTTTAATAGACGCAATGGAACTTTTATTAGAATTTTTATCAACAGCATAAGCTTTTATTAAATCACCAGATTTTAAAATGATTCCTGCAGGAACATTAATAGTCCATTTGCCGTCGGTGCCTACATATCCTGTGGATTCTCTTCCATTTGGAAATGTAACTACAATTTGGTCTCCAGCATCTCCTTCACCATTTATCACATCGCTATTTGGCTTTATGCTCTGTATTACAGGTGCCATTGGTAAATCAAGAACCGTTGAGATCACAGTATCACTAGTAATTCCATATTTATTAATCTCAACCACCTTAACTATATCTCCTGGCTCTAACCTTATGTTGATGTTTATTGAAAAATTCCCGGAAGCATCTATTACAGCACTTTTTACTTCTGTTTCGCCAGGTAAAGCTATATTTATAGTATTTCCTGCTGTACCTGTACCTCTTAACACCTTATCCCCTGGTGTTATAGGATTAATAGCAGGAGATGGTTTTGATATGTCTATTACTTCAGAATAAACTTCAGGGCTTTTATTTCCATTTTTATCCTCTACATAGGCTTTTATTTTATCTCCTGGAGATAACGCAAGTCCAATTGGAACATCTACTTCCCAATTACCAGTAGCTCCTATTGTTTTCTTGTCAGTCCTCCCATTTGAAAAAGTTACCACGATATTTTTAGATTGTTCTCCTTGTCCGTTTATTTTTTTATCAGTAGGTCTTATAGGTTCGAGAATTTTAGGTTTAAGTGGATAGGGTAAAACTTTTTGGATGCTTTTATCGCTCATATCGCCATTATCATCATAAGCTTGAGCTGTAACTTCATCTTCAGGTATCAAGATCACTTCCTTTGGTACATCCAATTTCCAAACTCCATTTTTATCAACTTTAGTGGATTTTTTAGATCCAGTTTTAAATGTCAATTCGATCTTATTTCCTGAAACTCCCATTCCGGATACTATATTATCTAAAGGAGTGATAGGATCTATGCTCGGCTTTACAACCAATACTTGATTATATGTGAATACTACTTCATGATCTTTATCTAAATTGTTTATAGTTGCTGTTCCAGAATTCACTAAAACACCATCAATAATAATATTAGAAAGATCATATCCCGAAATTATCGGAGCTTGTCTTGAATAGTTTTCTGCACCTTTATAAGAAATTTTTAAATCATCCTTAAGAGTAGTGCCATCCATGTTTTTATACTTTTCAGTTATAGTATAGCTCTCCTTGCTATCTTCAATTCCATTTTTATTCTTATCATCTTCGTATATGAAAATTACGCTATGGCCTCCAAAGATGTTGTTGATTGTAGCACTGGTTTTACCAATTGACTTGCCATCGACTTTAACATCTGTTAATACATAGTTTTCGATATTAGGCGCAGCTTTTGTATAACTTTGATTCCCACTTACCGTAGTGCTTGTATCTAATTTTAAGCTCACTCCATTAGATTTTTGATATTTTTCACTTATGATAAAATGCTCATCATCATCGGCTACATTATTATTATTTTTATCATCTTTGTAGATAAATATCAATTCATGATTTTCATTGACATCTGATATGGTTGCAGTTGTACTTCCTAATAAGTTTCCATCTAATCTTATATTGTAAATCACATAATTGGTAATCTTTGGAGCCTTATTCTCGTAATCTTGGCCATATTTTATATTGGTTGAGGAAGTCTCTTTTATTGTTGTACCATCCTGTTTTTGATATTTTTCTGTTATAGTAAAACTTTCCTCTTCGTATATGAAAATTACTTCGTGATCTTTATCCATCTTTGAAATAGCTATATCCTTTTTGCCAAGTGATGCTCCATCTAATTTAATATCGACTGCCATATAATTTTTTATAACAGGGGAAGTTTTTGTGTAATTATCTCCTGCTTTAACATATACTATAGTATCATCTTGTATGCTGCTACCATCTGTCTTTTGATATTTTTCACTTATTGTATAGCTTTCCTCATCGTCTGGAATGCCGTTGTTATTTTTATCATCTTTATATAAAAATATCACAGTATTCCCTTGCGATACATTGGATAAGATTATATCCTTTTTACCCAATAAATTGCCATTTAAATTTATATCAACAGCCACATAATTTTTTATGATAGGAGCTACTTTTGTATAAGTTTCCCCTAAATTAATATATACATTAGCATCATCTTTTACAAGAGAACCATCAGTCTTTTGATATTTTTCAGTTATTATAATATTTTCTTCATCATCTGGAACGCCATTGTTATTTTTATCATCTTTATATATAAATACAACCTCATAACTTTTGGATACATTTGAAAGATTGACAGTCTTTGAACCAGTCTGTGTTCCATCAACCGATGCATTTACCGATATATAATTTTTTACATCCGGTGCTGTTTTTGAGTAATTTCCACCAAAATCCAAATTAACGCTGGTATCGGATCTTATGCTAGTTCCATCCTGCTTTTGGTATTTTTCCGTTATAATAAAATTTTCTTCATCATCTGGAATACCATTGTTATTTTTATCATCTTTATATATGAATATGGCTTCATGCTCAGTAATGCTGCTCTCAATTGTAATATAAATATCTTTATTTCCCACAGGTTTTCCATCTACTTTTGCATCGATTGCAACGTAATTTGTAATCTGCGGTGCATTTTTAATATAACTTTCGCTTCTAGGGATTTGGGTTATTGTATTAATATCTATTGGAGTACCGTCTTGCTTTTGATATTTCTCTGTTATAATATAATAATCAACACTTAAAGCAATTGTGCCTGTTGAAAAATAAAAATTTAAAAGACTCATGGCTAATATAATAAAAATCATATACTTACGCATAAATCACTTAACCTCCTTATCCACTTAGGTTTAAGTAAGGAATTAGAATTAAAAATATGTTTTATAATAATTTTAAATCAATAATAATATTTTGCCAAAAATGAAAAATTATATAACATGTAAATAATTCTAAAATTTTTTAAATTTAATTTAGAACATAATAGCGTTTGAGAAAAAATCAAATAAAGAAACACCTATAGATAACCATTGAATTTGAATCCTTGCCTCACTAAAATACCGCATACTGATTGGTATGCGGTTTCTAGGATAATTAAAATTAACTCCCAAAAATTTCAATCCAATTTCTCGATTGATAAAGAACTCGTAAAATAGCTACATCATTATTATCAATGATATAAAAAACTAAATAACTTCCAGAAATAATCATTCTTAAATTATGTTTTTTTGAGAATGGTTTTTTTAATCGCTGGGATACATCAATTCCTATTTCAGGATAGTCCTCAAGTATTTTTATTGAAAGTCTGATATTTTCTAGTGTATTCCTTGCAGCTTCTTTAGAAAGAAAGTGATATGAGATATAATCATAAATTTCATCAAGGTCAGTTTCTGCCTCAGGCATAATGCTAACGCTGTAATTCATATTTCTTGAACACCTCATTCACTGTCTTCCCTTTCCCTTTAAGGAAACTATCGTATCCTTTATAAATTTCATCATATAAAGTATTGACAATGCGTTCATGGCGAGTAGATTTTTCATCAATCAATTCAATTGGCACACTGTTCTGCTCAACTATCTTTTGAAGAACTGAGTTCATGATACTCGCCATATCAAGATTTTCCGAAATTACAATTTCTTTTGCTTTCGCTAAAAGCTCATCATTCGTTCTAAAATTGAATTGTGTATTTTTAACTAAAACGTCCATTATATCCCTCCTGTTATACACGTATACCGTTGTATAACAATAATAACAAAAAATTTATGAAACTTCAATACTTTTTTTAAAATATTTAAGATCGATGAATAAGACACCAATGTTCTCTAGTTATTCCATAGTGAGCAACATCACGGAAAACGCCTTTAATTTTTAATCCCTGTTCGCTAATTCCTTCAAATCTCATCCCACATTTTTGCATAGCCCTTCCTGAACCTTCGTTACCAATATAGTGAAATGCTTCAACCCGGTTTAGGTTAAGTGCTTCAAAACACAGCTTCAGTATGGCGGATAAAACTTCGGTCATGTAACCATTGTTCCAATAATTTCGATTCAATACAAACCCAAATCTACTACATTTTTAAATACCTGTGACAATTCGATTTCCAAATCACTAAATATGAGAGATTTAAAACTTGAGACAATAGCTTTTTTTTCATCATCGGGCATTTTTTCAATTTGCTTAGCAGTACAGTAATAATAGACATTATTTATTTCAAGAGAACCACCTGATAAATAATAGACGATTATTTTTTTTGATTTTGGATCTACAATCCAGTATTCTTTCACACCAGTTTTGCCATAAACGTCTTTTTTTTCTCCTAAATCTTTAACATCTGTGCTTGGTGAGAGTATCTCTATTACTAAATCTGGTGCGCCATATATTCCTTTATATTTATCTTTGCTTTTATCGCACAAAACAACTATATCAGGGATAAAGTTGTTTTCTTCATTAAAGAAAACATCCGGTTCGCTAAATACTTCACATTCTTTATCCATAAGAAATCTTTGAAATATACCAAAAATATTGCCAGTAATTCTAATGTGATTCATATTTGGTCTAGACATCATATATATTTTACCGTTAATTATTTCATAATCCCGTTCATCTTGCAAAATCACTCCACTCATCTAATTCTCCTCCTTATCTAACGTTAATTAAACAAAGCCTCCGCAAAATCTCTAGCGTCAAATTCCTGAATATCCTCGATCTTCTCTCCAACCCCTACCAATTTCACAGGAATATTTAGCTGATCTTTAATGGAAATAACAATACCTCCCTTAGCTGTACCATCCAGCTTAGCTAAAATTATTCCATCCACTTTACATACTTCCATAAACTGCCTAGCTTGAGCCACAGCATTTTGCCCTGTTGTCGCATCTAAAACCAGAAGAGTCTCTTTACTAGCTTTAGTATATTCCCTCTCAATCACCCTATTGATCTTTGCCAATTCATCCATCAAATTCTTTTTATTGTGAAGCCTTCCTGCTGTATCGCATATGAGCACATCAGCGAATCTTGCCTTACAAGCATTGATTGCATCGAAAATAACAGAAGCAGGATCAGATCCTTCACTGTTTTTTATTATTTCAACTCCTGCTCTCTCAGCCCAAATCGAAAGCTGATCAATAGCCGCAGCCCTAAAAGTATCAGCAGCTGCTATTATAACCCTATATCCCCCAAATCGCAATTTTCGAGCCATCTTTCCAATATTCGTTGTTTTCCCAACACCATTTACTCCTATTATGAGATATACCTTCGGAGTAACATCTGGATAAATACTATTTTTTTCTTCACCTAAAATATCTATTATTACTTCCTTCAATGCTCCTTTTACATCTCTAGGATCCTTAATCTTCTCATCACGTATTTTCACCCTTAATAGCTCAATTATCTTAACCGATGTAGAAACACCGATATCAGCAGAAATCAGCAATTCTTCAAGCTCCTCGTACATATCTTCATCTATGGTCACAATTAAATTTAACATTTCACTTACTTGATCAGTAAAATTAGTCTTGGTCTTCTTTAAGCTATCTTTTAGCTTTCCAAAAAAATTCATTTTCCTTACCTCTAATCTCTATAAAAGTTTGAATTAGGCAAACTTATTACCTTTGATATACCTTTTTCCTCCATAGTAATGCCATAAATAGAATCGCTAACTTCCATCGTACCTTTTCTATGGGTTATTAAGACAAATTGAGTTTTGTTCTTTAATGTTTCCAAATATTTAGAAAATCTAATCACATTTGCATCATCAAGGCTTTCATCGATTTCATCCAGGATGCAGAATGCAGTTGGTCTCATCTTTAATATAGCAAATAAAAGTGCTATAGCCGAAAGCCCTTTTTCGCCACCGCTAAGCAAATTTATATTTTGAAGTTTCTTAAAGGGAGGCTCAACAATTATATCAATATCGCCATTTAATAAGTCTCCTTCTTTTATGACCAAATCGCAAGTTCCACCATTAAAGAGTTCATTAAACGTTACGCTAAAATGCTTTCTCAATATATTAAAATTTTGGGCAAATATCTTCTCCATATTCACAGTAAGCTGGGATATCAATTTATTAAGCTCTTCCTTTGCATTCATCATGTCTATTTTCTGATTTGTTAAAAAAGTGTATTTTTCATTTACCTCTCTGTACTCTTCTATAGATGCGACATTTACGATCCCTAAAGAGCTTATCTTTGATTTTAGATTTATGATATCCTTTTTAGTATCTGCAATATTTAAAAGTTTTGTACTTATAGACAAGCTTTCAGCATATGTAATTCCATATTCTTCGTTTATATTCTTAAAAATATTATCCTTCTCTGTCTCATATTTAATCTTAATCAATTCTTTTTTATGTATTTCATTTTCAAGTTCTGAAGATTCTCGATTTTTATCATCAAGTTCATCTTTTCTTTTTTTGTATTCTTCTTTTAACTTTATTCGGTTTATTTCTAAAACATTTAGCTCATCGGCTAATGCTACACATTCATCTTTTAAATTTTTTGAGTCCTCTTCAAATGATGATACATCTATACGCCTTTTATTCATCTCATCATTTAAATTCACTAATTTAACATTCAGCGAATCTATTTCCATGATCAAATCTTCTTTTTCTCTATTAAGCCTCTTTATTATTTCTCCTTTATTTATGAGCATTTCTTCGATTTTTACCTTTGACATTTTAGCATCAATAAGCAATTCCCTCGCTCTTTCACTTTCATCCTTAAAATTATTTATCTTTTCTTCTAAAATATCAGCTTCTTCTTCAAATTTAGACTTTATTTCATTTAAGTCTATTTCCTCTTCATTTATCTTAGCCAATTCTGCTGTAATGTTTTCAATGGATGTATGGATGATCTCGTAATTTTTACTATTTTGGGTCAATTGTAATTTTAATGAACTGGTTTCTAAATTAAATCCTGAAATTTTGCTATTTATTTCTGTAATCTCATTTTTGGTACTATTAAATAGCAGACAGCAATTTTTATACTCATCATCTTTTTTTAGTATATTCTCATCTAATTCTAAGATTGCATTTTCTTTATTCAAAATTTCAGCGTCAATTTTTTTTAGATCTGTATCTAATCTTTCAATGACATTTTTTCTGGAAAGAATACCATAATTATTAGAATAGCTCCCACCAGTTAAGGAGCCACCCACATTCACCACTTCACCTGAAAGGGTCACAATTCTAAAGGAAAATTTAGTTTTTTTAGCGATTGAAATGGCAGAATTCATATCCTTTACTATTAAAACTCTGCAGAGAGAAAATACTACAGAAGCTTCATATTTTTTTTCATAATCGACTAAATCGCTGGCAACTCCAATAAAGCCTTCCATCTCACTTACCTCTTTTGAAATGTTGATTCTTTTAGATATCAACATGGAAATAGGCAAAAATGTGACTCTTCCAGATTTTGATTTTTTTAAATGATCGATATAAAAGCTCGCTCTACTTTCATCCTCAACTATTATATCTGAAATAGAGTTCCCAAGTGAAGTCTCAATAGCTGTTTCGAGACCCTCTTTTACTTTAATTACATCACCTAATGCAGAAGAAAATTCATCTCCTATCTTTCTTCCATATTCAATTATTGACTTAGATGCTTTATTATAGCCTTCATAATGATCTTCTAAATTTTCAAGCACGTGTAAATTAGCTGCAAGTTTGCTTTTCTCTCTGTACAAGTTATTTAAATCATCATTTAATTTCTTTCTTTCTTCATTTAAAACCTTTAAGCTTTTTTCACAATTTAAAACCTTACCATTTAATTCATTCAATGCCTCATTTTTATTTTCTAAAACTCTATTTAATTTCTTAACATCATCCTCAATTTCATTTAACCTTTTCGTGAAAACGTCTCTACTTAAGTTTATGCTGATAATCCTTTCCTTGTCATACTTTTCTTTGCTTTTTAAATTAAAAATTTTTTCTTTTTTTCTTGATAATTCATCTTTTATTTTATTGATAGAGAATATTTTTTCATGGTGACTATTATCATTTAAGTTAATATTATTTTGGATAATATTTAGTTCATCTTCATAAATGAAAAGTCTTTCACTTAAATCCTTATATTCTTGCTCTATTGCCTTCTTTTCATCCTCTACACGTTCAATTGATTTAATCTTTTCTTCCTTTAGCAACCCTTTCTCCAAAATGCTATTTTGGATATCTGTTAAATTATTTTTTATATTTTCTATTTTTTCGTTAAAGATGAGAATTGAAGATTTAATATCTCTGATTTTTTCTTTCAAAGCATTGGATCTTTCTAATTTTTCATCGATTTCTCTTTCAATATCACATAAATTTAAATCAATTTCATTTATACAAGATTTTAATGAAATTTTCTCCATTTCCAGCATCGATAGCAATTTATTTTTTTCATCCAAAAATTTTATGACGCTGCGTAAAGTCTCTAAAATTTTCTCAACTTCATAAACCTTAACATCTATATCCTTCTGCTTTAACTCATTGCTTAAATCCACAAAGTACTTTGCCTTTTCACTTTCAACCCTCAAAGGTTCGATTCTATCTTCATATGTAGTGATTATATCAGATAATCTTATTAAATTATTCTCGTAATTCTCTATTTTTTTTAAAGTCTCTTCTTTTCTCCATTTAAATTTTACAATTCCAGATGCTTCTTCTATAACTCTTCGCCTATCATCAGGT
>WQUF01000135.1 GCA_009785875.1 Oscillospiraceae bacterium
TCGAAGGTGAAATACAATCTAATGTAAAACAATGGATGATAAATAGATATTTTCAAATTGATAAAGACTGGGCAACATTATACAAGAATAATTGGAATTGGTTTATTGATAATCTAAAAACATTATGTCCCAAAAGCTATGATTTGCAGTTTAAAGAAATCAAAAGGGATCTGGAACCTATTTTCACACTTAATGGAATAGATTGTTATTTGGAAGAGATATCTGCAGGTTTTCAAGCTTTTTTATCTGTTATATTTGCTATTATTGAATGGATTGAATTAACAAATGAAGATTGCAGTGCTTATGTGCCTGAAGCAGTTGGTACTGTGATAATTGATGAATTAGATGTTCATTTACATCCAGAATGGCAACTAACCATTCGTGAATCTTTAGCAGCTTTTTTCCCAAAATTGCAATTTATTACTACTACGCATTCTCCACATTTAATTGCTTCAGCGCATCCTGGAGAAATTATTATTCTTCCAGAACTCTGCAGAAATATAAATATTAAACCAACAGAAAAAAGTTACTCTGGGTGGAATACGGATCAGATTCTTGAAGATGTAATGGGTGTTAAAAGTTTAGAAAATAAAACTTATGCTACCTATTAGTACTTACGGTGGATATGATAAAATTCCGAAAGTGGAAAAAGATGGCATTCTTGCACACTATCGACATGATGATATTCGAAAAGCATTATCTGAAAGTAGTTTTGATAAAGGTGCTTTCTGTGAGTGTAAACCTTCGGAGAGTGGTAACATTGAGATTGAACATTTTGCGCCAAAATCAAAATACCCTGATTTAACATTTGAATGGGACAATCTACTACCATCATGTAGGAAATGTAACGAAGCAAAGTCTGATTTTGATACAATTCTAGAACCAATTATAAATCCAGCTAATGTTGATCCAGAGACAATTTTTACATACGATTTTTTTAAAATTTGCCCTATTAAAGATATACCTGTAGAAGAAATTGCAAGCAGAACTATTAATGTCTGTAATCTTAATAACAGCCGACTTTATGGTATAAGAGCCTCTTTATTAATATCATTAACTGAATATATGGATGAATTGAAAGATAAGCTTGAGGAAATTGAGGATCAAGTTAATAGTCAAAAAAAGGGAAATAAGATAACTAAACTTAGAAACTCGATAGAAAAAGTTGAACAAAATTTGGAAGCAAGTAATTGTTATGCTGGATATTGTAGGTGGTTTGTATCAAATAATGATACATATCTAAAAGCAAAGAAGTATTTGTCTGACTATATGGAATAAACACTGGTTTGTAATAACGGTTTGAATCAAACACAATAACAAGTGTACAGGTTATATATTGTTTTGTTGGAAATTCAATCAATTCCTATTTTTGATTTTAAGTTTCTTGGATAAAGTACTTCACATAAATTAACAGAGAATCAAGAAAAAAGATTTTTTGGGGTAGGGGGAGTTATATCCAATTTTTAATGAGCTAGAGTATACTAGCTGGAAAATATGCCAATAAATTCAAGATTGCTAAATCCGAAATAATTAATTGAATTTCTTAAGTTGTTGACAATGATCATAAACTAACGAAAAACGATTGCCGCCTGTCGAACAGAAACAGGCGGTAATTGTATGTAGATTCATGCAACCATCATACTACTCGGTTTACCTTCGTTTGGACGGTCTGAATCACTACGGTTGTCCCTATCATTAGCATAAGTAGATGATGAAGTATTAGTATTCGCACCGGAAGCATAGATTTTGTTGCTATCGACCGGTTTCCAATCCCACTCACTCATCGGTAGGGTATCCAAATACTTCATTTCTTCAAGGTAACGTTCAGCAAATACTTTCACTGCAATCCCTCCTGTTTATTATTATTTACCAACCATTGTACGATAGAGTCAGAGATTGCAAGACCGGTCAGCTCCTCGATCCACAACCACTGTCCCATACAATTTATTTCAAGAAAATACCACTCTCCCTTTGGTGTTACTATAAAATCGAGTGCACCAAAGGGTATTTGCAACTGAAACATAAATAATTCGACCTTTGATCGAATATCTGTAGGTGGTAACATCACTATGTGTGGCGTGTGCGGTAAGTCATACCTACGCCAATCATCTTTTGCGATAGCAGAATTTTGTGAATCGATTCTACATACAAAATGCTTGTCTCCGACGACCGTATACCGTACTTCAAAGTCCTTGGGAATTTTTTGTTGAACAAAAACTGGATTCTCTTCTTTTCCGAACTCAGTTAAGGCATCAAGTGTTATTTCATTTACGTATGATGCACAGAATTTCCCTTCTTCATTTCTAAAAATATCTTGGTTCATAAATTTAATGACTGAACCATCATGCTCATTGATAAACTGCTCGAGTACACTTCTGTTATTTGATACTACATAATCCGGTAGAAAAAAGCCAACATTTTTAGCGCAACTCATCTGGTAATACTTATTTTCACCTTTATATGCCTTTCTCAGTGGATTAAGCCATTTTTTGTCTTTCAGATAAGTGTATAGACCGTTCAGGTGTGCGTTCCATTCTCGTCTCCATATTTGAAACCCTGTATTCATAGCAAATTCTTCTTCAAGTAGCAATTCAACAAAAGAACGCCTACACCACACGGTATGTATATCACTGCTCTTAAGTATGCCACTTTCATTTTCGAGAATCCATTCATTGTTATAGTAAGTGATTTTGGATTTTTTCAACGAAGTAACATCAAGATTGAATCTATAATTATCAACGTTCAATTTTTTCAGTTTATCACATACTACATCAGCATGAACATCATATTGGTCGGAGAGAACTAAAATCATGTCATACACCCCTCTAACGTTATTTTAATTTATCAGATACCCTATGTCAATATATATTTTGCCTATTTCATGCGATTATTCATGTAAATACATTAATAATGCTTGCTATTAAGGCACTTATAAAGTAATATTCAATTATAATTGAAGTTATTTATGACTTGAGTGTCGCATCTAAGAACCACTATAGAAGAAAGGTATATAGTATATTGCGTAAAACATAGATATTTTTCATTATACCGTTTGCATTTCAAAAAAAATGCACATTCCTTGAAAATCCAAAAATGGAATCATTAAATTGTATGAATCTCGTTATGATTATATCCATTAGCATATCTTCATAATTGAGTATTAAGTTGTTCTATCAATATTTAAAGTTTTAGCCTTGGAAGTTTGATATTAGTGTTACTCCCAAGAATACTTGCACCTATACCTACAACTGCTATTACCACAAATGCCCCTGCACTTACTATTTTCCAATTGAATTTCTTATTCTCGGTATCCTTGCTTTCGGCCATTTGTGCAATTTCCATCATTTTTTCAAAGTAGTATTTTTTCTCATCAAAAACTAAATCTATCTTCTCTACGCAGGTTTTTAAAGTATCCAAAACCGTGTTATATATATCAAAACACTGCTTGCTACTTATTGAATTGTCTTCAAGGTTTTTTTCCAAGATTGATTTATATTCATGTATTACCTCAAAGGACATTTTAGCGAATTCTGGAAATTGCTCTAAGGTTTTCTTAGCAACTTCTGGCTCCATGCTGTGTAACATGGATGCAAAAGTCATTACTTTATCTTTTGTGACATGTCTAAAATCGGGGATATTCAATTGGTCTAATACTTGTTGCTCTGTTAAATAATTACTCACGATAGTATCCTCCTCTACATCAAGTTTCAATTCATTTTTTCAAAATATTTATATTATTAAGATGATTGTACACATTTATTGGAAAAATGCGCATTCCTCGAAATATTTTTGTTTTGTTTTATACTTGCTCCATTTCTTATTTTCGTAAAAACATCCCCTAACCTCACCATCTCCCACTTCATTCAATCATCCCCTCAAGTTCCCTAAGCTCCCTAATAATCTCTTCCTCAAGCTCCAAAATCCTCTTAATCTTCACTTTAGGATCCTCGTATATTTTTTCCTCGTACTCGACTTCCTTATACTTATTTATAGACAGATCGTACCCATTCTCTACAATCGTCCCCTTATCCACAAAGAACCACTTATCGCTTTTACTCGGTTCCAAGTTCTTATCCTTCATGCAATTCTTAAAAGCCCCAACTATATCCGGAATATCGTTTTGTTCCACAGGAGTCCTCTTATCGTCCAAAGTATACCCATCCGCTTCCATATCATAAAACCAAACTTTCCTGGTCTCTCCGCCCTTTTGGAACAATAACACAGCAGTAGACACCCCAGCATATGGCTTGAATATCCCCGAAGGCATGGAAACAACTCCCTGAAGCTCGCAATCCTCGATCAATATCCTCCTAATATCCTTATGAGCCTTAGAAGATCCAAAAAGAACCCCATCAGGAACTATGCAAGCGCATTTTCCGCCCATATCCAATATCCTATACATGAGAGCCAGAAAAAGCAGTTCAGTCTTTTTAGTCCTAACCATATTGACCAAGCTTTTATTTATATCATTTTCATCCAGGCTTCCTTTAAAAGGTGGATTAGCTAAGACCAAGCTGTACATATTTTCTTCTTCAAAGCTTGAAGATAAGCTATCTATAGGTCTAATATTATCCATAGACACTCCATGAAGATCCAAATTCATAGATGCTATCCTGAGCATGGACTTATCAAAATCATTTCCGAAGAACATCTTTTCATTAAAGTGTTCCCAATCATCCTCGCTTAAAAGATCCCCAATCCTCCTAAAATCCTCTCCATCCATTGATACTGTCTTATCGGTGTATTTCTCAAGAATATATTCAAGAGAGCCAACCAAAAAACCAGCAGTACCGCAAGCCGGGTCGATGATCTTATCATCAATACCAGGATCTAAGAGTTCAACCATCATCCTTATTATATGCCTTGGTGTTCTAAATTGTCCATTTACTCCAGAAGTTGAGAGCTTTGAAATCAAATATTCATAAAGATCTCCCTTAATATCGCTATCGCTTAAATTTATAGAATCTAAGGTTAAAATGGCTTCGTATAAAAGAGAAGGCTTCTGTATTAAGAATATTGCATCCTCTAAATATTTTGAAGTCAATTTTTTCATAAATGGAAATATTTCATTTGTAAAAAGGGTAAAGAGCTTATCGCTGTTGAAATTTCGAAATACGTGCCATCTATATTCTTCTTTTAATACGCTTTCGTAAGTTTTGCCCATGCCTTTTGATGTTTTTTCCTTCTCTAATTCCTTATCGTCGTATTTTTTAATGAATATCAAATAAGACATCTGCTCTATAACTGTCAATGGATTTGAAATTCCGCCTGACCAGAAGCTGTTCCATAATCCATCTATTTTGCTTTTAATGCTTGAATCTAACATATTTCCTCCGATATTATTGTATTTACTTTATTATCTTAACAAATGCAGAGCTATATGCATATATTATTATATGTAAAAAAATAAATAAATGTTTAAAAGGTATAAATTTAGTTTATAATATTAGTAAGATAATGGTAATATTAATAGAGAGAAATTATAGGAGATAAAGAGATGAAAGATAAATACATATTAATTGGAATTCCGGGATGTGGGAAATCTACTTTAGGGAAGAGAGTAGCTGAAAATTTAGATATTCCTTTTATTGATTTAGACAAGATGGCTCGTGGGAAAATGGATCCTGAACATCAGTTTATACCTATGAGTTATACTTCCACATCTATGTTTCTAAACGGGCTATATAAATCAATGATAGAAGTCTCAAAATTAGAAGGTCCTGCCATAATTGAAGCTGGTGCTGAAGCTCCTTTAATGCCTGAATGTGCTACGATTATGCTTGAAATAGGAATTACTATCCATGTCACACGAGATATTGACAAAATTATTGCAGATATACAGAAAAAAGAACATAGGCTTATCTTAAAAGAAGTAAATAGGGGAACTATTATTGATACAGAAGTAGAAGGAGTAAAACTTTATGCAAAAGAGTTACATAAATATGAAGATATGGCAATTTTACTTTTCCCTAACGATGGAACTGAAGATGAAGGCGTTGAAATGTTGACTAAGATAATAAAAGCAATATCAAAACAATAGATTAGTTAGATTTAAAAAGCAGGGCAAAATTTCAGCCCTGCTTTATAAATATTTCTCAAACTCTTCTTTTTAGCATTATTATATCGTAAGTGTTACAATCGACTTTAGCTTCGATGTGATCTAAACATAACTCTCATACCCTTGAAGCAGTTTTCTTTAAAAATCCACCTATTATGCTATTTATTTCCTTATATTCCTCATTATCTTCAGAGAAAGCCCCATAAAACCCTGCGCTGCATATCC
>WQUF01000136.1 GCA_009785875.1 Oscillospiraceae bacterium
AAAGGAGGAAATATTTATGAATAAAACTGTACTATTAACTGGAGGTGCTGGTTTCATCGGCTCTCATTTAGCTGAAAGTTACCTTAAAGAGGATTACACAATAGTCATTGTAGATAACCTATACTCTGGTTATTATAAAAATATAGAAGGCTTGGTAGATAACAAGAAAGTATTCTTTTACAACGTCGATATTAGGGATAAGGAATCTTTAGAAAACATATTTAAAACCCACAAACCTTCTATTATAAATCATCATGCAGCGCAAAAATCTGTTCCTTATTCCATAGAAGACCCTGTTTATGATCTTTCTGTAAATCTTCATGGTCTTTTAACCATTTTAAGCCTTGTTCCATATCATAAGATAGAGAACTTTATATATGTCTCTTCAGGCGGTGCTCTTTCAAAGGAGATAATAGGGAATGAAAAATCAAAGGAAACTGATTTCCCTCAGTTGGAATCCCCCTATGCTATTACAAAGTTTTCAGGAGAAAATTATTTAAGAATTTATTCAAAGCTCTACGATTTTAAATTTACAGTATTGAGATACGGAAACGTCTATGGACCAAGGCAGGTACCTGCTGGTGAATGCGGCGTTATTCCTATTTTTATAAATAATATATTAGATGGCAAGGAATCAATATTAACAACATATGACGATATGAAAAGAGGATGCACTAGAGACTATATCAACGTTAAAGATGTTGCAGATATAAATATGATCGTGAGCAAGAACCCTACAAATGAGGTTTTCAATATATCCACCGGAAACGAAATATATATCTTAGATATATATGAAGAAATAAAAGAAGTATTTCACAGCAATTTAGGAATAGATATAAAGGGACCCAGGATTGGAGATGTGAGAAGATCTGTCCTGGATATATCAAAAGTTAAATCCATGCTGGGTTGGGAACCTAAAATTTCTCTAAGAGATGGGCTTCAAGATTTATATGAATATATAAAGAAATAAGGAGATATTACTTTGATAGCTAGAAAAATTAAAAAAGGTGAACTTAGGCGGACCTTTGAGATTGCAAATATCGCCTTTGAAGCATCAATATTCGATTTAGATGTGAAAGATCCTATAGAGGATACATTATTAAGTAATGCAAAAGATAGATTTGATTTGTATTGCATGGAACGCTGGGCTTCCTTTTTAGATGATGATCATACTATGCTCGGCTCTTTTATAGCTATTCCATATGAAGTGTATTTTGATGGAAACATCTGCTTGATGAGAGGCGTTGGAGCGGTATCCACGCTTCCTCAATATAGGGGACTTAAAGCCATGGAAAATTGTATGTCAAAATATTTAAATGATAGTTATAATGCTGGTGATATTTTTTCGAGCTTATTCCCATTTTCCAGGCACTTTTATCAAAAATTTGGTTATGAATTCGGATCCAATGTAGTCTTTTATAGCATTGATTTGCGTTCTATTAAAAAGCTTCCTAAAGAGAATAAAGGTACTGTGGAAATTTGTATTTGTGAAAATGATATTAACATGCTGGATTTTAAAAAAGTCTATATTGAATATAGAAATAGCTATAATCTATCAACTTATAGAAAAGATATCGATTTTAAATTCCTTTACGATATAAATTCTAAAAAACAAAAAAGATATATCTATTTATATAAAAATACTAAAAAAGAATTAAAAGGTATTATGATTTTTGAAAAGAAAGCTTCTGGAAATGGCTTCAACATGGAGTGCTCTCATTTTTATTTTTCTGACAACGAGGGGCTCTTGGGTTTATTGGATTTTTGTTCATCCTTTTCTAATTATTACGATAGAGTATGCTTTAAAGCCCCAGAAAACATAAGAATTCCTGATATTTTAGACGACATTACATTATATCCTATAGAAAGGCAGCTTTATTTTAATGGTATGGTGCGAGTAGTAAATGTTCATAAAGTGTTATCCATGGCGAAGTATCGTGGCAGTGGAACTATTATTGTCAAAATACTAGATACGATAATAGACGGAAATAATAAAACTTTTAAGTTAACTTTTAGAGATGGAAAATCCCTTTCAGTTTCCATTGTAGACGAACCCTTTGATGTTGAACTTAGCATAAATGATTTTAGTAGGTTTATCTTGGGCACTCATGATGCAGATGAGATTATCCATATGAGTGGAGTTAATATAAATTGCTCTTATGAAAAGCTTAGCCAAGTTTTTTATAAGAAACCAATATTGATCACCGAATCCTTTTAACTTTAATATTATTCTTAAGCAGGTGTGAAATGAATATATTTAGAAAAATAAACCAATTTGATAAAAAAAATAGAATTTTTCTTGAAGCTGATAGCGGCAGAATACTTCCAAGCAGCTTAGCAGTTTCATTTCCTTTTATAATATGGGGTATCAATGTTATAGCGTCTTTAGTATGGTCGATTTTTAATATTTCATTTACATTTTTTTGGGGAGAACCATCTTTTTTAAGAGATTTTTCAAACGAAGTAAATTATACTTTAGATGCACTTTTCACCTTAAGTGTTTTCATCCCATCTTTATTAATACTATTTGCTATAGTAAAATTGGGAGAAAAAAGGGATATATCTTCTTTAGGTTTTTATAAAAAAGGATTTATTTTAAAATACATCTCAGGCTTTTTAATTGGATTTATCATATGTGTTTTATGCATTGGACTTCTTTCTTTGTTTTTAAGAGGTAATACAAAATTTTATTATAATTCGAACTTTAACTTCAATATTATTTGGTATTTTTTTATTCACATCATCACATGGATGATCCAAGGCGGTACTGAGGAGATTTTTTTGCGTGGATATGTATTTCCTGTAGTATCAAAGAGAACAAATATTGTGGTTGGCATGTTAATTAGTTCAATTTTATTTTCTACTCTTCATGTTAGAGACGGTTATGGTTTTTTAAGCTTTTTATTTTATTTCTCTATGGCGATGCTTTCAGCTTTACTCGTCATTAATTTTGATTCAATTTGGGCTTCTTGTGGTTTTCATGCTGCCTGGAATTTTACTATTTCAAATATTATCGATTTTAAATACAATAAAACCAATCCAATTAGCTTGTATATTTTAGAATTCAATACAAAACAAATAAGTAACATATCAAGTTTAAATAATTATATGCATATTTCTTTTGCTACTGTCCTCCTTTTAGGATGCATTATTTTTCTTTTTATATTGCTTTTAAAGAAAACTTCAAATTATAAAAATATTTATTTTGGAAAATATGATTATCAAATATAAGGACTGTTGCATACTGAATAAATATGTGCTAAACGCACATATTTATTCAGTATGAACATTATTTAAAGACTTTTAAAACCATATACCTCTTCAAAATCAATAAGCTCATGCCCTAATGTACAGCGTGGAAAATCTTCAACACATGGTTTCTCGCTCATCATTGAAATGATATTATCAAGTTCTGCCCATGTATTAGGTTTATTATATATTGACTCGTCTAATATGGTAATTATAACCCTCCTATAATCTGAAATATCCACAGTTGGTTTTAAAGCATAAAAACTACCATCCTTATAATAACCTTCTAATGCTTGCATCTAATCATTCCTTTCATTTATTTGATTCTATAGCTTTTAATAAGCTCTTTTCCCTTTAATATTACCACAATTGATTTTAAAATTCCATTCCTTGTACACAATCTACACATTCCACTCGAGCAGTCTACTCAAAAAAAACTCCAATTCCTTCGTCCTTGGTTTACTAAAGACCTCAGAGCTCATACCATATTCCAAAAGCTCTCCTCCATACAAAAATGCCACAGTTTCACAAGCGTGCCTTGCGAATCCCATCTCATGGGTGACTATTATAAAATCAATACCATCCTCTTTTAATTCTTCAATAACATCTAAAACCTCTGTAGTATATTCCGGATCCAAAGCACTTGTAGGCTCATCCAATAATAGCAGTTTTGGCTTTGCTGCTATTGCCCTTGCGATAGCGACCCTCTGCTGCTGTCCTCCAGATAAATGAGCTGGCTTTTTGTAACCATCGCTGCTTAATCCAAATCTCTCCAGTAGCTCCAAAGTTCTCTCTTTAGCTTTTTTTATTTCGTATCCATGGACATTGATTAAAGGTACCATGATATTATCAAAAGCAGACATATGTGAAAACAATCCACCCTGTTGAAAAACAAAGCCAATCTTTTTCCTATATTTTTGAAGTTCCCTTTCCTTAAATATTATCTCTTCCTCATCAAAATATATTTCCCCATCTGTTGGAATGATAAGCCCTCCTAGCATCCTTAATAAAGTCGACTTCCCACCTCCAGATGGTCCAATTACAGCTAAGCTATGTACATTATCGAAAAAATCAATTTTTTTAATCACATAATTGTCCCTTGCAAATCTCTTAGAAAGCCCTTGGATCTTAATGTTCATAGTTAAACCTTCTCTCTAAAGCCTCAGATGCAAAAGAAATAGGCAAAGTTAAAATAAGATAGAGGATCCCAAGTGTAAAGTAACATTCAAATAATTTAAAATTCGTCGAGCTTATCTCTCGCATGGTCTGAGTGAGTTCGATAAGAGCGATCATGGACAAAAGCGATGAATCTTTAATTATGGAAGCAAATTGACCAGTTAATGCAGGAAGCGTTCTAGCAACGAGCTGAGGCAATATCACAAGCTTAAAAGTTTGCCCTCTGTTAAAACCAACCGCTTTTGCCGCCTCAATCTGTGTGGAACTAATAGATATCATGCTCCCTCTTATAATCTCAGAAATATATGCCCCTTCAAATATCGATAGTATCAAAACCCCTGCAACATAGCGGTTATCTATTCCCCAAGCCGTCCCTATTATATAAAAGAACAAATATATCTGCATTATGAGCGGTGTCCCTCTAATGAACTTCACATAAATATTGCACAGATATTTGACGAATAAAACTTTTGAACCTTCCCCCATTGCACTTAGTATCCCAATGATAAGGCTTAGGATCATGCTAGTAATGCTTATTATCACTGTCATCACAAACCCATCTAAAACCCTTATCTTAAAATCAACGAAAAAAGAAAAGTTTAATGACAGACCTATTCTCAAAAAAGACAGCCAAAATACTAAAATCAAAAAAGCACAAACGAGCAAAACATTAAAAGCGATCTGTATGGGATTTTCTTTGCCTTTCCCATCAGATACAAATAAAGATAAAATATTCATATCTTTCTCTTTTCTAATTTAAATCAAAGAACCACTTAAAACCAAGCTCATCAAAAGCTTTCTTCTCGTTTGAAAGGTATTTTGCTGTTAACTTGTCAAAGCCACCTTCTTTGGTGTATTTTGTAATAAAATCATTGATCTGATTTAATAGCGCAGTGTTACCTTTATTCACAGCGACTCCCCATTGATCCACATCTTGAAATGGTATAAACACTGCTGCAGTTGTACCTAAATTTGCTTGCCAGTCCCTGTAAATTGTTAATTGATCGTATATAAATCCATCTGCTTTCCCTTGAGAGACTTCAGTGACACATGCGCTTTCATCGGAAAGGGATATAAGTTCTGCATTTGTAAGATTTTTTTGCGCATATGTAAATCCTGTTGAACCTATCTTAACCGCCACTTTCTTGCCAGCTTGATTTAAATCATCTATTTTGTTTATTCCAGAATTTTTATTGGTCAAAACTGCAAGCATAGCATTTGCATAAGGTATGGAAAAATCTACAGTTTTTGCACGGTCAGCTGTGATTGTCATGGAAGAAACCACCATATCAGCTTTTCCTGTTACGAGAGAAGGTATGAGACCCTCCCAAGCTGTGTTTTGAATTTCCACAGTTCTACCGATGTAAGCACCAAAATCTTTAGCAAAGTCCACGCTAACACCTGAAGGATTTCCGTTTGCATCCTTGGTTTCAAATGGAGGATAAGCAAGTTCCATAGCTACAATTAAAGGAGCATTTGCAGTACTATTTTTTGTACATGCAGTGAATAATAAAGACGTGACAGCAAGGAGCATAATTAAACTTAAAACTTTTTTCATCATGTTTTCCTCTCTCTATAATTTTAAAACTAAACTATTTTAACAATACTTCCATGATCAGAATTTGCTGGAGTGAGCATTATTTTAATAGGCATCCTCTCTTGTACTTCCTTTAAATGGCTTATTATCCCAATTGTTAAATTATTATTTTTTATCTTCTCTAGTGCTTTTAAAACTATTTCCAAGCTATCTTTATCCAAAGTGCCAAAGCCTTCATCTAAGAAAAAGAACTCGAGGTTCATCTTCCCTTTCAATTGAATGTGGGAGCTAAGTGCCAAAGCCATGGAAAGGGATGTTAAAAACAATTCTCCTCCCGATAAAGACCTTATCTTCCTCTTCTCACCTCCGTTTAAAAGATCTCTGATCATGAATTCCCCAGTTTCATCTATGACTATATTATACCTTGTCCCAGTGATATTAGAAAGAGTGTTCGATGCAATATTTGAAATATATTTTAACTCCTTTAAAGCGACAAAATCCATTATGCTGTTTCCCTTGGTTATGCTTTGAATCTCCTCCACAATGCCTTTTCTCTTAGATAGTTTATCTAGCTTAACCTTTATTTCTTTAGCTTTCAATAAGTTATTGGTCTTAATCTCGATCTCTTTCTTTAAAGCTCCTGTCTCTTCCTCTATTTTGGCCTTTAACTGTTCTAAATTCTCTTTCTTTTCGTTTAATTCATTCCACTCTTTTTCATCCAATGTTTCCCCTTTTAGTTTATCTTCAATAGTGGCTATCTTCTGCTTTAGAGCTTCCTGCTTCTTCTTAAATTCGCTTATCTTCTTTTCTAAATAAATTTCCTCATCCTTTTTCAATTCATATTTTTCAATATCATAACCTAAATTTAATCTGTCTAAATTAACATGTAATGAACTCACTGAAGCTTCCAAAAGATTTCCCTTTGCTATTATCATACCCTTTAAGTTCTCGAATTGCGCTATTTTATCCTGTTTTAAGTTCTCAAATTCTTTTAATTGTCTGCCCACTATAGCATAATCTTTTTCAATTTTATCTATAGTGTCCTTTATAAATTGGAGCTTGTTCAGAATTTGATTCTTATCTTCAAATTTGAGGGTCAATGCAATTGCAGTAAAGCTTTTAGTGGTGTACTCAATCTCATCGCTAAGCCTCAAGGATGAAAGTTTAATTTCATTTATCCTCTCATTTATATCATTCTTCTTTGAAACAAAGCCATTTAAGGAACTATTCTTATTGGACATTCCCCTCCTCAATTCTCGACATAACTTATCTTTTTCCAGAGTCGTATCCTTAAGCTTTTCTAATGAATCATCATTAAAAAATTCTTTCTCCTTTTCATGATCTTTAAAGCTTAAGTCATATTCTAAAGATAAATTCTCAATTTCTTTTTCTTTGAAATTTATTTCATCTAAATTGCTCTTTACCATGCCTTTAGTCTCGTGCAGATCAGATGCGGATTTCTCATAGGATCTTTTTAATATTAGATTTAAATTAGAACTCTCAGATCTTTTTTTCTGATGCTCAATATTATCACTCTTTATTTTTTCAATTGCTTCATCTTGATTTGATATCCTTTCGCTTAATTTTTCAAAAGAAGCATACTCTAAAGAAAAGCCATCTAATTCCTCTTTTAATTTTAAAAATTCTTCTTCTAAAGATGCAGCTTGGGTCGTGTTTACTAGAATCTGATTATTTATTTTATTCAGCCCATTCATCTTTTCTTTTAATTCCCCATCGTCGAAGGATACGTCTTTTATCTCGATCTCATGAAAAGGGCCTAAGCTTCCACATAAAGGGCATCTCTCTTCAGCCTTCAATATAGGGAGCAATACTTTAATAGCCTCATTTGCGCTGTTTTCTTTTTTCAATTCCTCTAAGGTTTTTAACTTTTCATCTAGCTCCTCTTTTTTAACCAAAAGATCGCTTAACTCTTTCTCTTTTTTGCGCCTTTTTCCTTCATTTATCTTAGCATCTTTTAAGATTTTATCCCATTTATCCTTCACTGAAAGGAGAAAATTATTTTCATTCACGAGGGAATTTATATTATCCCGCCCTAGTTCTATATTTTTATCTAAATCATAGATTTCCTTTTCGTTTTTTTCTAAAGAAGCTTTAATGTCCCCATTTTCCTTTTCAAAATTTAAAAGATCCAATTTAAGCTTTTCATTGTTATCCTTTAGACTAGAGAGGTATTTTTTTGAATCATTTAAACTCTTTAAAAGCCTATATGTATTTTTTTCGATCTCTGCTCCCTTTAATATCCTATTTAAAAAGCCTTCATCCACTTCGTTTTCCTTTAGCTTTAATTCATCTTGGGATAACTCCTCATTGATCTCCTGTATTTTTTCTATGTATGTTTTATTTTGTTTCTCTAATTTATTAAGATCTTTAAGAGTTTTATCTAAATTTCCTTTTAGTTCTTTTAATTTTAAATTTAGAGCCTCTTTTTCGCCTAATCGGAGCATCTCTTTATTTATATCTTCCATCTCTTTGTTTAAATTAGGTATGTCAACAAGCCTTTTATTAGATAATTCTTCATACTTTAAATTATTAGCATCTATATCCTTATTTAATTTATTGATCTCTTTTTCTTTATTTTCTCTTTCTATCTTTAGGCTTTCTATCTCTTTGCTTTCAGATACTACTTGTTTTTTTATAACCAGAAAATCCTTTATTAATTTATAATCGTTTAGTCTCTTCTCTTCCCCATCTATGTCAGAATTATCACTTAATAAAGAAGACAGGTCTTTATTTAAACTTTTAGCTTCATTACACATAGTCCATATGTTTTGCCATATTAAATATTCCTCATTAAATTTTACGACCTCTTCTTTTATCTTCTCTCTCTGAAGCAACTTCTCCTCATAAGTATCCCTCATCTTTTTTAATTCTTCTTCGTCTAATCCATCGAAGGTCTTAAATTCTCCTTGAACTTTTGCATAATCGATCTCTAAAGCATCCTTGAATTTCTTTATCTTAAAAGAGAGATCTGTTCCATATCTTTTTAAATCGAATAGCCTTTCTATAAGCTCTCTTCTATCCTTTGGAGAAGTCATCAAAAACTCTGAAAATTTCCCTTGAGGGAGCACCACAGAAGTTACAAAATCATCGAAAGTAAGGCCAAGGACATCGTCGTACAGTATCTTCTCTATTTCCCTGTCTTTATGACCTATGACCTCATCATTTTTTAACATCTTCAGGCTCTTAGTCTTATAAGATCCATCTTTTGAATTTATAGTCCTTTCGATTTCGTACATATCATCTTTAACTTTAAACGAAAAGCTCACATAAGCAGTTTTACAATTGGTATTTACAAATACTCCGTCTCCTCTGTCTATCTTCCCAAACAGCGAAAAAGTGATGGCATCTAAAATACTGGATTTACCGCTGCCTGTAGGTCCAAATATGCCAAATATTCCATAAGGTGTTATCCTCTCAAAATCTATGACCTGTTTTTCTATAAAACTGTTAAATCCTTCTATTATAAGTCTAATTGGTTTCATTATAACCACCATCCTCGATGATCTCATTGAACACATTCATTATTTCAGAAGAAGGGACTTTCCCTTTCTTAAATTTGTAAAAATCAAAGAATATCTCTTCCATTGTCTTAAAATTCAAGTCCTCTGTCTCATCCCAAGTCATCTCGCTTGCATTTAAGCAAGGTTTAATCTCAACTATATCTTTTTTTATCTTTTTAAGCGTCGAAACCAGATCCCTTTCTAAAAAGTTTTCACAATATATTTCAAAATAAACATAGCAATCCTTATCTTTATTCTTAGTGCATATCTCTATAGCTTCTTCTGTAGAATATGCTGTCCATATCTCTATGGGCTTATAGTCGTTTAAATATTCCCTTTTAATCTCTGGTACCATACCTCTCTTCATATCTATAATATTCACAGAGTTCTTGTTTCTCCTTTCGGATTTTGAATATTTTATAGGTGCACCGCTATAACTCATTTTTGATTTTTCGTGGATAAAATTCTGAGTTTTGTGGAGGTGCCCCAAAGCATAGACTTGAGGAGACGTGGGCAAATCGTTCATATTGACTAAAAGGCTCCCACCTAAAATCTCCCTCTCTGAATCGCTTGGCTCTCCATTCTGCAAAAATAAATGAGCCATAACAATATTGATAGAATCTTCAGAAAAACTCAAGGTCAGCTTATTTATGAGTTCCCCTATGTCTTTTGAGTAGTTCTTTTGCAAATTCACATCCTTAGCCTCACCTTCACTTTGGCTCAATATGGTCTTATCGTTTATATAAGGAAGGGTCACTATAGAGATAGTTTCGCCATCTTTATCGATCTTTATAAACCCTTCAGAGCTTTTTATTATGCTCCACTTTCCATAATTTCCTTCAGGTATGATTGTATTTATGCTCCCAATAAATATTATTCCATAATCCATAGAGAGTGAATTTAAAGCTTCTAATTTTTCTGGACTGTCGTGATTGCCAGAGATGATGATTATTGGTCTTTCGCCATTTTTAGAATATTTTTTTAAATATTTATACAGCATGTTTTCAGCTTTGAAAGGAGGAATCGGGTTGTCAAAGATATCCCCTGAGATCAGCATCATATCTATTTCTTCTCTTTCTAAAATATGCGATAATTCTTCTAAAAACATGCCCTGCTCATTTTGCCTTGAAAACCCATCTAAGGTCTTCCCTAAATGCCAATCTGATGTATGCAATATCTTCATTTCATTTTAACCCTCCAATTTTACTATATGCTAATATGATCCCTATCTTTGCCTGACAGAAGTTAAGACCTCCTTGATAATACGCCACATAAGGCTCCCTTATAGGTGCATCGCAGGAAGCTTCTATAGAACTTCCTTGAATAAAAGATCCCGATGCCATTATCACTTTATCATCATAACCGGGCATATCCCAAGGTTCACAAGTTAAAAATGAATCCACAGGTGATGAATACTGTATCCACCTGCAAAACTCGATCACCTTTTCAGGAGATCCTAATTTTATCGCTTGAACTATGTCCGTTCTCAATGTAGATGACTTCGGTATAGTTTCGTACCCTAGTAGCTCTCCCATTTTAGAGCACAAAATAGCACTCTTTAGAGCCTCCATGGTTATCAAAGGTGAAAGGAATAATCCTTGGTACATATTCCTCATTACACCGAAATTTGAACCACACTCCCCTCCTATCCCCGGCACAGTTAGCCTAAAGCTAGCTTGCTCAACAAATTCATCCTTCCCTGCAATATATCCTCCAGAATTAGAGATTCCCCCTCCAGGGTTTTTAATCAAAGAACCTGCAATCAAGTCGGCTCCTAAATCAGTAGGCTCTAAAGTATCTACAAATTCCCCATAGCAGTTATCTACAAATACTATTACATCCCTTCTGATATTCTTTATAAAGCTTATAACTTCCTCCATCATTTTTATGGATAAACTCTCTCTATAACTATATCCTCTGCTCCTCTGAAGATGTACCATCTTTATGGTTTTATCCTCTTTTAAAATATCTAATACCCTCTCTAGATCCACTGAAAAATCTCCCCTTAAAGGTATCTCTTTATAAAAAATTCCATAATCCTTTAAAGACCCGATTCCAGACTTTTTACCTATTCCAATAGCGTTGTGCAGCGTATCATATGGTTTGCCTGAGGCAGCTAACAAAGTATCGCCAGGTCTTAAATTTCCAGATATTGCGCAGTATATCGCATGAGTCCCATTTACAAAATGAGGTCTTACAAGGGCACTTTCTGTATGAAAAATATTTGAATAAATCCTATCGATACCATCTCTTCCTATGTCCCCGTAGCCATAACCAGTTGTAGCTTGAAAATGAGATTCCGATACCTTCTCCTTTTGAAAAGCATCTAAGATCTTTATGGTGTTTAATTCCTTTATATCTTCAATTTCACAAAACTTATCTGAAATCTCTTCCATAGCTTTATCGTAAATTTGAATTATTCTATCTTCTACACTATATTTATTTTTTAAGTATTTTTTCACATGGTTTTGCATATATTTTCCTCATCAATTCTATTTATATAGTTTTCCTGAATCTGCTATAGGTGTATTGCTCTCATCCCATACATGTTGAGTTTCCCGCATGAATTGACTTGTCACATTAAAGTATTTATGCTTTACAGATGCAGTTAGATCTATGCCTGCCGGATTATCCCATGTGACATCGACACAGTACCAATTACCATCTATCTGTACCATATTCCATGCGTGTTCATCCCCAGTTGTTGTCGATCCATGTACTGTGATACACTGGATACCCAATAAATCCATAAATAGTTGAAAGGTTGAGGAGTATCCAGAGCATATAGCTTTCTTATGAATTATAGCTCCATACGGGTTGTCATTGTCAGGATCGGGCTTTGCGTCTGGAGAATGGTTATTTGCTTCATCGTCGTAATCTATATGATCAATAATCCAATCATGTATAGCTAACTCTTTTTCGTAGTCGCTCATATCCTTGCTAATAACTTCATTTATTATTTCAGAGCAAGCATCTAATATGCTCAAATTTTTACTTGATAAACCTGCTTTATTTCCGCTCTGCCAAGCTTTCAGAATGGCAGCTGAATCATAAACGTCTTCCTGATTATCCGGAAGCTGAGTTGTAGTAGTCGATTCAGTACTATCGGGAAGCTGAGTTGTAATAGATGATTCAGTATTATCAGGAAGCTGAGTAGTATTAGATGATTCAGTATTATCAGGAAGCTGAGTAGTAGTAGATGATTCAGTATTATCGGGAAGCTGAGTTGTGGTAGACGATACAGTATTATCGGGAAGCTGAGTTGTAGCAGTGGAGTCAAACAATAAAGCTATATCTTCCCTGATTTCTGGCAGATTGTTACTGAAACAAGCTTTGAAAACTGATTCAGCTTTTTGAGGATCGTCGCATATGATCAGACAAGCATAATTGCCTTGAACGGTAACAATGCTCTTTTCCAGTATAGCAGCTTGTTTAGGAGCATATCCCAAAAAAGCAGACATGCGTTTTTCTTTGTACTTTGTAAGCGCATCTTCAATATCTTTGATATTTGAATTATCCTTAAGAAGTAAAACAGCAATTTCATCAGCTAACATACCGTCAGCATAATAAATTGCTCCATCTTTTATCACATCAGCATTTATCTGATATATATTCGAGAGATATTCATTGAAATAATCATTATCTGGGAATAATGGTTTTAAAGGAGAAATATTAGTTTGTGCTGATATGATCGCCTCTGAAATTTGATTGACAGAATACGAAGTATCAGTTTTTAAATTATTTCCGCAGGCAGAAAAAAGCAAAGATATTATTACCATCAATACCAAAATTTTAAATATTTGATTCATTATATAATCACCATCCATCCAATTATTATACAATATTTAGTAAATATTAAAAATAAATTTGAATCAAGCCTATTTCACATGCTTAAAAATATCGTTAAGATCAATTACCAGGTCATCAAATACTGTAACCTTGAGTTCTGATTTGTTTTTTGATAATCCGGTCTTATCTTTTAGGTCAATATAATGGCGTGATTCAAATCAGTTGACACCCTTTAAGTTTATGATATCACTTAAAGTGTTGATTTCATCTGACTTTGTGAACATAATAAAACAAAATGTGTCAACTGATTTGATCATTTTTTGAAACACTCCATGAATTTATTAACTCATAGAGATATTCATTGTATAATCATTATCTCTCTAATAATTATACAATAGAATTAATTAAATGTAATTAGTAGTACTCTCTTTTTCAATATATATTTAGGAAGTTATAGCAAAATTGCACCTAATTCGTTGATGAAATAGTGCCATTATTCTATAATATAAATATAAAACTAAGAAAGGGGTTTAACTCATGCAAGTAGCATTGTCTGATGTCAATAAACTTAAGTGATAAAAGTTTATATGGTATAAAATAAAAAAATTAGTAATTTTCCCTATGAACCACACATATGATATAAAATAGTAAGTCATAAAATTAATAGGAGGAATTTATGGCCATTGATATAGAAAAGGAAGAAGTTTTAATGGAGTTGGACTTTAGTTCTTCTGAAGAGGAAGAGAACCTTAAAGGCTTCAGTTTAAATGATACTGATATGAAAGAGTTTGCTGATGAAGAGGATTTAAATATAGATAATCCAAATTCTGCTGCTGTAAAGCCCGAAACCAGCGATGTATTTTTAGACACTTTTGCCAGTTTCACGGAAAAAATTGAATTTATAGAGCAAACTAGACTAATTGATATTGATAGCTCCATAAACTTTTTTCCACATCCAAGCGATGAGGAACTCTTTGACTTAATGGAGAGCCTCGAAATATATGGTTTATTATCGCCACTTTTGGTAATAAAATGCAAGGATTCTGATATGTATACTGTAGTCTCAGGAAGATCGAGGCTTGCTGCTTTAAAGAAGCTTTATAATCAGTCCTTTGAGAATAAATATTTTATGGTTCCTTCCATTGTCTTAGATCCAGCTACAGATCCATCTATAATTCAAGGTATAGTGCTATCGACGAATTTAACTTACAGAAAGATGCCAAAAGATGTCCAGATTAAAGCAGTGCTCGCTCTCGATTCGGCGTTATCTAAAAACAAAAAATATAAAAACCAGATGAATATAACTAATATAATAGCTAACAAAGTAGGAATATCAAGGACTA